>CAJLLB010000019.1 GCA_905207425.1 uncultured Collinsella sp. | reverse complement strand
CCGGCCGGCTACGGACTCTTCGAGATCGGAACCGCCGGAGCGGACGACGTGCAATGGCATTATCAGGGCATCGGCAAGGCAGCCGACTATCAGTTCCGCGCCTACGACCTCAACCGCTGCCTCATCACGCGCGACAAATATTGCCCCGACATCAAGAACAATTTCGGGACGGTCAGCGCCGAATTCTTCGCGCAGTACGCCAACGGCTACGACCGTCCGCGCTCGGACAACACCGTGCTGATCAACGTCTTCAACTGGAACGAGAAATGGAAGGTGGAGGTGCGCGAAGTCGAGACCGGCAACCGACTCCCCGTCGAACAGGTCGACACCTACGACCCGCTGCATACGATCCATTTCAACATGAACCGCATGAACACCAATTCGACGGCCATGACCTTCCCGACGCTGCTCACGTCGCACATGTTCGAGGCGGTCTGCTCCTCGCCCACGACCACGCTCGAAATGTCCATTCTCTTGAGTGGCACGTTTCTCCTCCTGTTCTTCTGAACGCATATCCTACCCAATTGCGCAGCTCAGGGAACGTCCTTCATGCAATCGGAAAGAAATCGAAAAAAGTCGTTGACGGATTGGCGCATGCCGTGTAAAGTATCTTCTCGCGTTGGGCCTGTAGCTCAGTTGGTCAGAGCGTCCGGCTGATAACCGGGAGGTCACAAGTTCGAATCTTGTCAGGTCCACCATTAAAACTGTGAAGAGCCCTGGGGCGTTGCCTCGGGGCTTTTTTCTTACCTACTGAAAGTAGTCAAAAAAACCCGTCCCAAATTAACTACTTTGATTTTGTGTGCTGTGCGAAAGATTGGGTAGTATAGCTATTCAATGCGGCGCGCTGCCGCGTGTTAACCGCTACGTACCGGAGGTGTTCCATGGTTCGCGTCGACATAGAGACCATCGTCATGGCCGCCGGTCCCGTGCCATCGCTTATCGTACTTCGTGAGCGCAGCAGCAAATCGGACTCGCCCGCGCCGCTGCGTTCCCTTTCCATTCAGACTGGTTCGTTTGAAGCTGCTGCCATCAGCCGCGGCATCGATAGCGGCCGCGCCGAGCGCCCGATTACCCATGACCTGCTGCTCGATACCGTTGACGCCCTGGGCGCCAAGCTCGAGCGCATCGAGATCGTTCGCGCCGAGCCGCCGGTGTTCTACGCGACGATCGTCGTACTGGCCGATGGCGAGGAGCGCAAGATCGACGCCCGCCCCAGTGATGCCATTGCCCTTGCCGTGCGCAGCAATGCCCCCATGTTTGTGGAGGACGACATCATGAATCGCCTGGGCACTGTTTCCACCCACGCCGAGGATGTCGACGACGAGCAGGAGTTCGAGAAGTTCGACGAGTTCGTCCATACGCTCTCCCCCGATGATTTCTAAATGTCTGGCACGCGAGCGGAGAGGTCGCTGATGGGTACCCGCGTATCGGCTGAGGCGGCGGCCATTGCGCGCGAGGCCCAGATGCGCTCGGAGGCTTCTGAGGCGGCTCGCATTGCCTATGTGACGCAGGCCCGCACGCTTCGCGAGCGCCGCGGCTCGTTTATCAAGATGGTTGTCGTCTCCGCCCTTGTCGCGGCAATCTGCTCGCGCCTTCGTGGTACAGTTGGTGCGCTTGGGTTTTCGATTTCAACAGGCTTGGTAATCTGGGGTGTGGTCGATGCGGTCATGCTGACCAACCAGATCAAGGTACTCGACAAGCGCGCGATGGATATGATGCGCGCCCGCGACGCTGCCGCCAAGATCGCTGCCGAGGCACAGGAACTGTAACGACGCCAGACTCGATGGGAAGGTCTAAAGATGGCACAGGATATGCAGGACGCCGGTAACGTCTCCGCCGAGCTCGACGCCATGGTGTGCGATCTGATCGGCGCGTTCTTGGACGACCTTGCCGCCGGCGAGAATCCGGGCGTAGTTGTGGCGATCGAGGACGCTGCTTCCAACCGATATCTGGCGGCGCTCGACGAAGATGGCGAGGAGGCATGCCTCGAGGCTGCCACCAACTTTATCTCCGAGCACAAGATGGGTCTTAAGGACGAGGGGCTGGGCCGCATCGCCCGCTATGCCATCGGCTACACCGGTTGTGTCGAAATTGACGGCGGCTATCACGACGCCCTGCTCGTGAGCTTCTTCGAAACCACGCTCGAGAGCGGTTTTTCGGCATACGTGCTGTATGAGGGCATGGGTGCCGGCGATGGTTTTATGTGGAGCGACCCTGAACCTGCAGGTGAGGAAACCCCTCTCATCTAAAATCGCTAAAATAAACGAGTTTTCGGTAAAAGGCTCAATATTCCCGCTGAGCGTTGTGTCGCTGGGCGGGCCGCATACGCGTGCCGTTTGTATATGGATAGAAGATAGGGGAACTACATGCGCGTAGACAATCTGAGGAACATCGCCATCATCGCCCACGTCGACCACGGCAAGACCACGCTGGTGGACGAGATGCTCAAGCAGGGCGGCATCTACCGGGAGAACCAGGCCACCGTGGAGCGCGTCCTGGACTCTAACGACCAGGAGCGCGAGCGCGGCATCACGATTCTCGCCAAGAACATCTCTATCGAGTACAAGGACGTCAAGATCAACGTCATCGACACCCCGGGCCACGCCGACTTTGGCGGCGAGGTCGAGCGCGTGCTGCGTATGGCCGACGGCGCCCTGCTGCTGGTCGACGCTTTTGAGGGCCCCATGCCCCAGACCCGTTTCGTGCTGCGTCACGCTATCGACACCGGCCTCAAGATCATGATCGTCATCAACAAGATCGATCGTCCGGGCGCCAACCCCGAGAAGGCCTACAACGACTGCCTGGACCTCATGGCCGACTTGGGTGCCACCGACGACCAGCTCGAGTTCGCCATGGAGCACGTGGTCTACGCCAGCGCCATGAATGGCTTTGCCCGCCTTGACCCCAACGACGGCAACATGGACATGTACCCGCTGCTCGACATGATCATCGACGACATGCCCGCACCCGAGGTTGACGAGAACGCCCCGCTCGCCATGCAGTGCGTGACCATCGACCACTCCAACTTCGTTGGCCGTATCGGCATCGGTCGCGTGTATTCCGGCGCCATCCATCAGGGCGACCAGATTCTGGTTGTGAAGAACGACGGCTCCAGCGCCACCGCTACCGTCAAGCAGCTCTTTACCTTCGACTACCTGGGCCGCACCGAGTGCCAGGAAGTCGGCGCCGGCGACATCGCCGCCGTCGTGGGCATCGACCGCACCGATATCGGCGATGTCTACACCGATCCCGAGAACCCCGTCGAGCTCGAGCCCATCGAGATCGACCCGCCGACCCTGTCCATCGTCTTCGAGGCTTCGACCTCCCCGCTCGTCGGTCGCGACGGAGACATCGTGGGCGCCCGTCAGCTCAAGGAGCGCCTGTTCAACGAGGCCGAGAACAACGTGACCATGAAGATCGAGGAGCTCGAGGACAAGAGCGGCGTCGAGGTCTCGGGCCGCGGCATTCTGCACCTGTCCGTTCTGATGGAGTCCATGCGCCGCGAGGGCTTTGAGTTCCAGGTCGGCCGTCCCCGCGTTCTGTTTAAGAAGGACGAGAACGGCAACAAGATGGAGCCTGTCGAGCAGGCCGTCGTTGAGTGCCCGGACGAGTACTCGGGCAAGGTCGTTGAGGTCTTCGGTACCTCCGGTGGCATCATGACGAGCATGGATACCTCGGGTATCGTGACGCACCTCGAGTTTAAGATCCCGACCCGCGGCATCATGGGTCTCAAGAACCGCATCATGAACGTCACCCACGGCGAGGGCGTGTTCTACCACACCTTCCTGGAGTACGGTCCCTACGCCGGCGAGATCGGCAACCGTCAGAACGGCGCAATGATCTCCATGACCACCGAGAAGGCCGTTGCCTATGCTCTGGGTACGCTGCAGGAGCGCGGCCAGCTTTTTGTTGAGCCGGGCACCGAGTGCTACGAGGGCATGATCGTGGGCGAGCGCAGCAAGGCTGGCGACATGGTCGTCAACATCGCCCGTACCAAGAACCTGGGCAACCAGCGTTCCTCGACCTCCGATATCTCCGTTCAGCTGGTGCCGCCCCGCACCTTCTCGCTGGAGGAGGCGCTGGAGTACATCGCCGACGACGAGCTGGTTGAGATTACCCCCAAGAACATCCGCCTGCGCAAGCGCCTGCTCAACGCCACCGACCGCAAGAAGGCCGCCGTCCGCGCCGGCCAGGTCAACAAATAAGCGCTGGACTTTATAGCGTCTAACAAGAAAGGGCGTCGACCGTAATGGTCGGCGCCCTTTTTGTGCATAGGGACTGAGCTGGTCTGCACCACCACAAAGGTGCCTGGTCCCTTTGTGGTGGTTGGTGGCTAAGCGGTGGGGAGTCCTGGCATGTTAGCCGGCTGCTGCGGCTTGAGGTGGGCGTTGCGCCAGATGATCTGGATAACGTAGCCGAGCATAAAGACAAAGGCTACGCCGCTGATGAAGTCACCTACGAGGGGAAGCCCCGTGAGGGCGCCTGCGATTACGCCGCCCACGGCTGCCATGGCGTAGCGGTTTTGGCTGTGTCCGACCATGCGGGCGATCGCACACCCCGCAAAGGCACTCGACACCAACGCGATGCCGATAACGCCGCACAAGAGGGCTCCGGCAAGCGACAGACCAGCGATAGAGATAATCAGCAGTAGGACGGCGGGGACGATAGCAATCGTGCTCAGAAGACCGCTCACCCACAGGGGCATGGGGCGCTGGTGGAGCATGCCGGCGGCGCTGGCGGTCGCGCGCGGAAAGACGAGCTCGAGCAGCAGGGCGACAAAGCAGGTCGAGAGTGCCGCGGCGACGATACCGCCGATGACATCGTTAACGGTGGAAGTATCCTCGTTCTCGGTGCGCTCGATCTTGAGCGCGCCTACCTCGGCGCCTGCGGCACGCTCGGGGTCCTCGGAGACGTGCGCGTTCACGGTGCCGGTGATGTGGGCGTTCTTGCCCAGGATGAGCTTGTCGGCCCAAACCTCGACATCGCCATTGACCGTGCCGTCGATAGTCACCGTGTCGCCAGCGAGCGCTGCCGACTTGACGGAGCCGCGCAGGGCGACCGTCTCGCCCACTGCGTAGAAGCAACTGGCAGTGCTATCGGTGTTGAGGATGATGTGCTGGCCGGCAACCGTAACGCTGCCGTCAACCGTGGTCTTGGCGATATCGATAGTGCGTGCCGCCAAGCGGACGGCGCCACCCACCGTGCAGTCGCGGATAGAGAGGGTATCGCCCGCGGCGATGATATCGCGGTCGATGGACACATCATCCAAGTTGAGGGCCTGACCGGCCCAGTACAGGTCACCCTCAACGCCGGACGGATTGGCGTCATTGTCGGTCGCAAGTACGTTGCCTGCGGTGTCCGTGCCGGCGAACGACGCCGTGGGAAGCACGGTGATCGCCAGCGCGATGAGCGCGAATAGGATGGTGATGCGGCCCCATGCTTTACGGCGCTGGGTCAACGGGAATTGATTGCAGGGCATAGTGAATCCTTCGTTAGATACTCGGCATATATCTAACAGGGTACCCAACGCGTGGGCGCTCTAAAAGAACCTCTCGGTTGCATTTCGAAGGGTCGTGCCGTGCTGTCTACTTTTTACGGTGCAAGAAGCGCGCGATATCTTCTTCGGTGGGGCTTTTGATGTCAAAGCGCAGCGAGAGCCAGCGCAGACCCATGGTCACGACAACGCATACGACCAGCGCGGCGACATTGCTCATGATGCCGCTCATAACGAGACACACATAGCTTGTCGATCCGGCGATGGCGGCGATGGCATAAAAGTTAGTACGTTGGAAAATACCCGGAACCACGCCCATAAAGCCGTCGCGCAGCATGCCGCCGCCCACCGCGGTGAAAAAGCCCATCATGATGCACACCGCCGGCGCAAAGCCGTAGACAAGCGCCTTGTCCGCTCCGGTGGCGGCGTAGATGCCGACCGAGATGATATCGAGCAGGGGAATGAGTTTTTCGGGCTTGTCGACGATTGCCGGGAAGATGTAGATGATGGCCGCGGTGGCGATGGAGAGCGGGAGCGCCATCGGTTGGTTGAGGATGTAGACGTTGCCCACCTGCAGCGTCATATCGCGCAAAAGACCGCCGCCCAGTCCACAGACCACGGCGAGCGCGACGGCGCCCACCAGGTCGAGTTTGTGCTCGCGTGCGACCAACACGCCCGAGATCGATGCCGCGACGACGGCGAACATCTCGAGCCAAAACGGGATGGCAACCATGGCATCCGAGGCGTGTGCGGTAACGATCATAGCGGCGGCAACGGGCAAGATGGGGTCCTTTGAGTTACGGGTTTAGACAATGCCCGTACATAGTACATGTTCGGCGGGCCTGGCGACCCTATTGCTCGGTAAACGGTCGGGACTGGATGCGGGCGTAGGCACCAAACGTGTACATCAGCCTCCAAAGATGTCAAATAATGTCGGTTTTGGAGGGTGGTGTACATGTTTTGGTTGGGGTGTGCTGGGAAGACGCTACTCGGAAGGTGTGTCTTCGCCCTGCGCGCTCTTCCAGTTGCGGATAAGTGCCTTGCGCAGTTCGTTTTGCTTTCGCTGGTACTCGGCGTCCGTGCAGCGGGGCATACCGAGTGCTTCGCGAATGCTGTTCATGGCGCGATGAAAGGCAAGTTGACTTGCGAACTGTGCCGAGGTGAGCGTAACGATTCGATATCCCATTTGGACGAGTACGGCCTCTCGTTCCGCATCTGCGCCCTTGCGCTCGGTCTCGTCGTGAAAACCGCCCTTATATTCGATGCCGAGTTCTCTGCGCTGATAAGTAACAAGAGCGTCGATTTTGAGCGATCGGGCTTTTGTGCAATGCCAGAGACGTTGAGGGATTTCGAGCGGTTTGTTGAGTTCGATACCTCGGATGCCAACGCCGCCTTCGCTTGTTGGGAGCGAGAGGGCGATGGACGATGCGGTCTCCATGGGCGAGGCTGAGTGGTCGTAGATGTGTCTGAGCGCGAGTCTGGCGCGTGTGGCGCCGGGTTTGCCAGGGTGCCGATCGAGTAGCTCGACAATTTCGTCCTTGGAGGTGGTGGCTGGTTGCTCGGTGTAAGGGTCAGAGGGATTGAGCCCCATGCGATAGTCGCCGCAAACTTCGTAACCATACTCGAGGTATTCGATCCTATCCATCCACTCGGCAGCGAGCACGAAGGTGAAGGCTTCGTCGGTGATAAAGATGCCGGGCGTAAGCTCGTCAATATGGTCGTAGGGTAGGTTTTGGCCGAGAACGTGGCAAGTGACACCGTTGGTGCGAATTCGCTCGAAAGCAAATACTACGGAGATGTCGATAGTCTTGAGCATGGTGGACGGAATGCCGCAGTCGGTAAGTGCCTGCCGAATGCGCGCGATGCGTTGCTGGGTAGAGAGGCCCCGCACGCCTATCTGGTAGTCGCGTTGTGCGACGGCTTGAACCAGGTTCCGCGGTGCATGATGGACGAGCCATGCCGTTTTATGCGAAATGAGAACAGGAGTATCCATTAGGGACCTCTCGCTTTATGCCGATATGCAGTCCTTATGTCCGTTGAAGTGAGGAAATATACCGAATGCTGGCAAAATGGCCAATCGTGCGCCGAGCGCGATATGCAAAGGTGTACATCAGCCTCCAAAGATGTCGAAAAATGTCGTTTTTGGAGGGTGATGTACATGGTTGGTTGGGACGTGCGGCCAAGAGAGGATTCGATAACAAAAAAGCCCCCAATACCGGGAGCTTTCTCAATCTAAATGGCGGAGGAGGAGGGATTCGAACCCTCGTGACCTTATACAGGCCAAACGGTTTTCGAGACCGCCGCATTCAACCACTCTGCCACCCCTCCGCGTGGGGTAAAAACAAAGCAGGCTCGAAGGCCTGCTTTGGAATTAACTGGCGGAGAGTCAGGGATTTGAACCCTGGAGACGCTTTTGACGCCTACACGATTTCCAATCGTGCTCCTTCGGCCACTCGGACAACTCTCCGTTAAATGCGAAAGTCAGTATACACGAGGAATCGCAAAGTGCAAACAGAAAAGTTGGCATTTTTTAAAACGCTTGGCCGCGTTTGGCGTTGCAGCGGGGTTTGAGATGCCAAAAAACGGCTTCCGACCAGCGTAGTTGATCAACTCAATTGTTCAAAAGGGGTATTTATAAGCGATTTGGCAATGAATTTAAAAATCTTTGGGTGGTGCTGTGGGCCACTGGTATGCATTTTGCGACCACAACCATGCGCCCGTTGACCTGCGACTTGGCTCAGCTTGTCCTCACGGCACCGTATCTTGTCCACAGATCCGTCAAGCTTTTGGTCAGCATTTGGTTGGAATGCGCATGAAACGTCGTGCGAGTATGGGCATATGTGGAGGTCATGAGGTTGTAGCTGCATATTCTTGCAGCCTAGGAGGTTGAAAGATATTATTACCAAGTCTTTTCCTGCTTCAGGCGCACCTTCACGACCTGAAGCCACATTTGCCCAGAGGAGGTGACAATATGAAGGCTTATGAACTGCTGTTCTTTGTTGACCCGTCGCTCGACCCCGAGACTCGTCTCGCTGTTATGAAGCGTATCGATACCACGATCGCTGAGGGCGCTGGCAAGGTCGACTCCGTTGACGAGTGGGGCAAGCGCAAGCTCGCCTACGAGATCAACGACCTCACCGATGGTGACTACACCCTCATCAACTTCCACGCAGATCCTACCCAGATCGCCGAGCTTGATCGCGTCCTGCGCATCACCGACGCTGTGGTCCGCCACATGATCGTCCGTCGCGACGACCAGGAGTAAGACTGTCGTTTTGGACTGGGCTTGTGCCCCAAGAGGAAGTAGTGAGTTATGAGCATCAATCGAGTGAACATCACCGGTAACCTCACCCGCGATCCCGAGCTGCGCGCCACCGCCGGCGGAACCCAGGTTCTGTCCTTTGGCGTTGCCGTGAACGATCGTCGCCGCAACGCGCAGACTGGCGAGTGGGAGGACTATCCCAACTTTGTCGACTGCACCATGTTCGGCACCCGCGCCGAGGCCGTGAGCCGTTTCCTGGCAAAGGGAAACAAGGTCGCGATCGAGGGCAAGCTGCGCTACAGCTCTTGGGAGCGCGACGGCCAGCGCCGGAGCAAGCTTGAGGTCATCGTCGATGAGATCGAGTTTATGAGCTCCCGTGGTGGCCAGGGTGGCTACGATCAGGGCGGTTACGCCCCCGCAGCTCCCGCGCCCGCAGCACGTCCTGCCGCGCCGGTGGCTACGCCGCCCGCGGTCGACGTCTACGATGAGGACATCCCGTTCTAAGGGTTGTTCACCTATTTTTGAGTGAGAGGCGGCTTCGGTTCGCCGAAGTTGCCAAATGAAAGGTATTTTGACATGGCTAATGATTTTTCTGCACGTCAGCCGCGTCGTAAGTACTGCCAGTTCTGCAAGGAGAACACTGAGTTCATCGACTATAAGGACACTCAGCTTCTCCGTAAGTACATGACCGACCGTGGCAAGATCAAGCCCCGTCGCGTCACTGGCGCTTGCACGCAGCATCAGCATGACATCGCCAACGCCATCAAGCGCGCCCGCGAGATGGCTCTCCTGCCGTACACCGTCCCCGTGGTTTCCTCTCGTGGCAACCGCGACCGCGGCTAAGAAGGGAGACGCATCATGAAGGTTATTCTTCTCGATGAGATCAAGGGCAAGGGCGGCGAGGGTGACGTCGTAGAGGTCGCTCAGGGTTACGCTGAGAACTTCCTGTTCCCCAAGAAGCTCGCTGTTGCCGCCACCAAGGGCAACCTCAAGCAGCTTGACGAGCGTCGCAACAACATCGCCAAGCGCGAGGCCGTCCGTCTGGCTACCGCCAACGAGACCAAGGCTGCCTTCGAGGGCAAGACGGTCACCGTTGACGTCAAGGTCGGCGACGAGGGCATCCTCTTTGGCTCCGTTACCGCCGCTATGGTCGCTGACGCCATCAAGGCTCAGCTCGGTATGGACATCGACCGCAAGCGCGTCGAGCTCGGTAAGCCCATCAAGGTTGCCGGTGCCCACACCGTTGCCATCTCGCTGTACCGCGAGATCAAGGCCGAGGTTGTCGCTCTCGTCGGCGTTACCGCCGAGGAGCTCGCTGCCGAGGCTGAGGTCGAGGAGGCCGCTGAGGTCGCCGAGGCCGAGACCGCCGAGGTCGAGACTGAGGCTGCTGCCGAGTAGCATTTGCTGCAACGCAACAATCTTGTTCTAAGAAGGGCGCTCTGGGAAACCAGGGCGCCCTTTTGTTTTTTGCGCTGAGTGAGTGTCATGGTGAACGTTGCGTCGAAGTCCTATATACAGGACCGTTCATCCGTTTGGTTCGGTGATGATTGGCGGCGCGCGGCGCGTTTTGGGACCGTGGCTGATACTATGGATGCTCGCAAGCGATATGAATGAGGATGCTCATGGCATATGACGATAGGGAGACGGGGCTGACGGTCGAGGACCGCGGCTCAAAGTTGGGTCTTCCCCAAAACCAAGATGCAGAGGCCAATGTACTGGCCGCTATGCTGCTATCGCCCGAGGTGGTCGAAGAGGCCCAGGTCGAGCTGCAGCCCGATGATTTCTACCGGCCCATTCATAAGACCATCTACACCGCGATGGTCGATATGTACAACAGCCGCATTCCCATCGACTCCATCTCGCTGATCGATTACCTGCGAAGCATCAACAAGCTCGATGCCGTGGGCGGCGAGGCCTACATTTTGGAGCTGATGGGTCAGACTCTGTCGCTCGTGAACTGGCAGCACCATGCCGCCATCGTTCGTCGCGATTCGATGCTGCGCGAGCTGATCGGCGCCACCAACGAGATCAACGCGCTGGCATATAACGCCCCCACCGACACCAAAGAGGTCGTGGAGCTAGCCGAGAGCAAGCTGCTCAAGGTCACGGCACGCGAGGTCAAGTCGAGCTACAAGACGCTGACCGAGTTTATGGTTGAGGCCTATAACGAGGCCGAGGAAGTGTGTCAGGCCGGTGGTCAGGCTGCGGGCGTGCCCACGGGCTTCCCGTCACTCGACCGCATGCTCATGGGCTTCCGCGAGGGCCAGCTCATCATTATCGGCGCCCGCCCTGCTGTGGGTAAGACGTCGTTCGCCCTGAATCTGGCGCTCAACGCTGCCGCTGCCGGTTATACCGTCGGCTTCTTCTCGCTGGAGATGTCGGGCAAAGAAATTGCCCAGCGTCTGATTTGCGCCTACGCCATGATCTCGATCAGTGACTTCCGCATGGGCCGCATTAGCCCCGAGCAGTGGGCCAATATCAACGAGGCCACGCAGACCTTGTCCAAGCTCGATATTCTGATTGACGATACGCCCGGCACCACAGTGACCGAGATTCGCGCCAAGAGCCGCCGCATGCTCCATAACAAGGAGAAGGCAATCATCATCCTGGACTACCTGCAGCTGGTGAGTCCTCCGCCGGGACGCCGCTCCGAGAGCCGTACCGTCGAGGTTTCGGAGATGTCGCGTGGTCTGAAGATCATGGCCAAGGAGCTCAAGATCCCGCTCATCGCGCTGTCGCAGCTCTCGCGTCAGGTCGAATCCCGTACCGGCAAGCGCCCGCAGCTTTCCGACCTTCGTGAATCGGGCTCCATCGAGCAGGACGCCGATATCGTTATGTTCTTGGACCGCTCCGCCGACGAGGCCGAGGCCTCGCGCGACGATCGACCCGACGAGGGCGTTACGCGTATCGTCGTGGCCAAGAACCGTTCGGGCCCGATCGGCGACGTCGATCTGATGTTCCTGCCGGCATCCACCAAGTTCTATGAGCTTGATGGGGCACATGCCGAGGAGTAGGACAGGCGCCCGTTGCACGGGTATACTGGGAATGTTTTGTGCTTCTGCGTGCCGGCGTGGCGCGTAGACAGTCCATGAATGTAAGGAGTAAACATGCCGTCAACCGTTTTGGTCGGTGCCCAGTGGGGCGATGAGGGCAAAGGTAAGATTTGCGACCTGGTCGCCGGCGACTTCGATGCCGTCGTGCGCTACTCGGGAGGCAACAACGCCGGCCACACCATCGTCGTCAACGGCAAGAAGTACGGCCTGCACCAGGTGCCCTCCGGCATCATGTATTCCGATCACGTGTCGGTGATCGGTAACGGCTGCGTCGTCAACCCCAAGGTTGTCCTTGAGGAGATCGATATGTTCGAGGCCGACGGCATCACCACCAAGAACCTCAAGATTAGCGGCAACGCGCATGTCATCATGCCGTACCACATCGATCTGGATGGCGCCTTTGAGCAGAAGCTCGGCAAGAAGAACATCGGTACCACCAAGCGCGGCATCGGTCCGTGCTATCAGGACAAGATGGCGCGCATTGGCCTGCGCATGCAGGACATGCTGGACGAGGCACTGTTCCGCGACAAGCTGGAGACCGCTCTCGCCCGCGTGAACCCCGAGCTCGAGCTCATCTACAACCTGCCCACCTACACCGTGGACCAGATTTGCGACGAGTACCTGCCGATGGCCGAGCGCCTGCGTCCCTACATCACCGAGACGAGCCTGCTGCTCAACAACATGATCGATGAGGGCAAGAACCTGCTGTTTGAGGGCGCCCAGGCGACGCTGCTCGACATCGACCACGGCACCTATCCGTACGTGACGTCTTCCAACTGCACCGCCGGCGGTGCCATCACCGGCTCTGGCGTGGGCATGAAGAACGTCGACCGCGTGCTGGGCGTCATGAAGGCCTATATCACCCGCGTCGGTTCGGGCCCCATGCCCACCGAGCTTTCCTATGAGTCCGAGGCCGGCCACACGCTGACCGAGGAGGGCTATGAGTACGGCGTGACCACCGGTCGCCGTCGTCGTTGCGGCTGGTTTGACGGCCCTATCGCCAACTATGCCTCGCGCGTCAACGGCCTCACTGACATCGCCGTGACCAAGCTCGACGTGCTTTCGGCTTTCGACACCATCAAGGTGTGCGTTGCCTACGACGTCGATGGCGAGCGTTACACGAGCGTGCCCGAACACCAGGTGCGCTTTGAGCATGCCAAGCCCATCTACGAGGAGCTCCCTGGCTGGAAGTGCGATATCACCGGTTGCCGCAGCTTTGAGGAGCTGCCGCAGGAGGCTCAGGACTACGTGGCGTTTATCGAGGATCTGGCACACACCCGCGTGACGTTCATTGGCGTTGGCGCTGGTCGCGAGCAGATCATCAACCGATTCTGGAAGTAATCGGGACTATTTGGTTATTGCGATATACCCCTTTGCAGCCCAAGCGGGCGGCCGAGGGGTATATTTGCTTGCAAAGGGCTCGCGCGGAGCGGGCCGTTCATCCATAGAGGAGGCACCCTTGAAGGCGGACACTCAAACCATCGACATCCTGTTGTGGGGCAGCGGCGGCCGTGAGCATGCTTTGGCAGCCAAGCTCGCAGCATCACCGCGCGCCGGCAAGCTCTACATTGCGCCGGGTAACGGCGGCACCGCGAGCTGCGGCGAGAACGTTGTTCTCGACGACTGCGATCCTGCGGCCGTGGCGGCGTTTGCGCAGAGCCACGGATGCGGACTCGTGGTAATTGGCCCCGAGGCTCCGCTCGTGGCGGGCGTGGCCGACGCCGTGCGCGCGGCGGGTATTCCCTGCTTTGGCCCGGGTGCCGAGGGCGCCCAGATGGAGGGCTCCAAGCTGTTCTCCAAGCAGCTCATGGAGCGTGCGGGCATTCCGACGGCAGCCTATGGTTCGTTTACCGACGAGGCTTCGGCTCTCGCCTACGTGCGCGAGCAGGGCGCCCCGCTGGTCGTCAAGGCCGACGGCCTTGCCGCGGGCAAGGGCGTTATCGTGGCGACCGAACTTGAGCAGGCCGAGGAAGCCGTGCGCGAGTGCTTTGGCGGCACCTTTGGCGATGCCGGCAACACCGTGGTTATCGAGGAGATGCTCGTTGGTCCCGAGTGCTCGCTGCTGGCCTTTACCGACGGCAAGACCGTGCGCCCCATGGCCACCTCGCAGGACCACAAGCGCGCGCTCGAGGGCGACAAGGGCCCCAACACCGGCGGCATGGGCGTCTACAGCCCGGTGCCCATCGTGACTGACGAGGAGCACGCCACCATGGTGAAGGTCATGGAGCAGACCGTGGCCGAGCTCGCTGCCGAGGGTATCGACTACCGCGGCTGCCTGTACGGCGGCTTTATGCTCACGCCTGCCGGCCCCAAGGTACTGGAGTTCAATGCCCGCTTTGGCGACCCCGAGACGCAGGTCGTGCTGCCGCGCCTTAAGAACGACCTGGTCGAGGTCATGCTCGCCTGCGCCAACTGCGAGCTCGATCAGATTGAACTCGACTGGCGCGACGAGTGGGCCGTGGCCGTTGTCCTGACGAGCGCGGGCTATCCCGGCAGCTACGAGAAGGGCAAGGTCATCACCGGTATCGCCGATGCCGAGGCCATGGAGAACGTGACCGTGTACCACGCGGGCACTGCCGTGGTGGACGGCCAGCTCGTGACCAATGGTGGCCGCGTGCTTGCCGTGACCGCTCTGGGCGACACGTTCGAGAACGCTCGCAACCTTGCCTACGAGGCCTGCGAGAAGATTGTTTTTGAGGGCAAGACCCTGCGCCACGACATCGGCCTGCGCGCGCTGCGCGGCCGCGACGCCTGGGATGCCTAAAATCCGAGAGGAATGAGACGGATGGACGAGAAGAACGAAGAGCTCGTGGACGCGCAGATCGTCGAAGAGGACAGCCGCATGTATGGGCACGCCGAGGGCGAGCCTGGTGGCGAGGTCGCTGACGAGCCGGCGCTGGTGCTGGGCGACGACGACCCGCACGATACCGAGCTGCACGAGAAGATTCTTTCGGAGGAGTGCGCCTGGAAGGGCAAGATCCTCGACGTCCACCGTCTTGAGGTTGAGCTGCCCAACGGTCACCGCAGCGCCCGCGATATCGTTCGCCATCCGGGTGCGGCGGCCGTTGTAGCACTGACCGAGAGCGGCAAGATCATACTGGTGCGTCAGTACCGCACCGCCATCGACCGCGTGACGGTCGAGATTCCCGCCGGCAAGCTCGATCCAGGCGAGGACCCGCTCGATTGCGCCAAGCGCGAACTGCATGAGGAGACGGGCTTTAGGGCTGGTCGTATTCGCTTTTTGACGTCGATTGTCACGTCCTGCGGTTTTTGCGATGAGATCATTCATATCTACCTGGCCACCAAGCTCGAGTTCGACGCGCCCAACCCCGATGATGACGAGTTTGTCAACGTGGACCTGGTGCCGCTGCACGAGCTGATCGACGCCGTGCTCGACGGCAAGATCGAAGACGCCAAGACCGTCGTAGGCGCCTTGGCCTGCGATAGCATCGCGCACCGACTAGGCGGAGCGGAGCTTTAACGAGCGGGGATGATCCCGCAGGTTTGTGTAAGTCAGCGAAAGTGCTCCATTTGAGACAAGGTGGCCTAAAAGAGGAGGGAAGCGTATGGATATACGCGACCGACGATTGAAGGCCAGATTGTCCAAATGGAGCACTTGCAGCGTCGAGACGAAACGCGGTTTGGTAAAACCGCGTAAGGTGATTATGTTTAAGAGGTTTCTTTCGTATTACAAGCCCCAGATGGGGCTTTTTGTTGCTGATACTGTTTGCGCTCTGGTGCTTGCCGCCATTGACCTTGCGTTTCCCATCATTCTGCGCAATCTGACCGGTGGGCTGTTTACTCAGGGTCAGGCTGCTATTATGCAGGCGCTCGGTATGATCGCGGTGGGCTTGGTGCTGATGTATGCCATCCGCTGCGCCTGCCGCTACTTTGTGAGCTATTGGGGTCACGTGATGGGCGCGCGCATGGAGTCCAAGATGCGCGAGGACCTGTTCGACCAGTATGAGCGCTTTAGCTTTGCGTACTTCGACCGCAACAGCTCGGGCGACATGATGAGCCGCGTGGTCAACGACCTGTTCGATATCTGCGAGGCGGCGCACCACGTGCCCGAGTGGATCATCATCTGCGGCATCGAGATTATCGGCTCGTTTGTGATTCTCTTTACCATCGCCCCGGTGCTGGCGCTCGCCATGGCCGTGGTGACGGCGGCGTTTGCGGTCATCATGTTTTGGCAGAACATGCGCATGCGCGAGGTCTTTAGCGACAACCGCAAAAAAATCAGCGGCATCAATGCGCAGCTGCAGGATTCGCTGGCGGGCATGCGCGTGGTCAAGAGCTTTGCCAATGAGGAGACCGAACGCTTCAAGTTCCGCGCCTCCAACAATCGCTATCTTTCGTCCAAGGAGAACATGTATCACGCCATGGGCGTCTATACCGCGACGTATGGCCTGCTCTCGGGTGTGCTCTATGTGATCGTGGTGCTGCTGGGCGGCTGGCTGGTCGCCCAGGGACAGCTGCAGGCGGTCGATATGGCGACCTTTGCACTCTATATTTCGCTGTTCTGCACGCCGCTCGAGACACTCGTCAATTCGGCCGAAACGTATCAGAAGGCTATTGCCGGCTTTAAGCGTATGGACGAGGTGCTCTCGACCGCGCCGGATATCCAGGACAAGCCGGGCGCCACGGATCTGCAGGTGACTGCCGGAGCCGTGGAGTATCACGACGTGCGCTTTAACTACGAGGATGTTGAGCTGGGCGAGGGCGATGCCGACGAGCGTCCCGTTATCGACCATATGGACCTGTCCATCAAGCCCGGGCAGACCATCGCTTTGGTTGGCCCTTCGGGCGGTGGCAAGTCCACGACCTGTTCGCTGCTGCCGCGCTTTTATGACGTGGCTGCCGGATCCATTAGCATCGACGGCCAAGACGTGCGCGATGTGACGCAGCAGAGCCTGCGCCGTGCCATCGGCCTGGTGCAGCAGGATGTCTATCTGTTTGACGGTACGATTGGCGAGAACATCGCCTACGGCAAGCCGGGCGCTACAGCGGAAGAGATCGCCGAGGCCGCCCGTCGCGCCAACATCGATGCCTTTATCGAGTCGCTTCCACAGGGCTATGACACGGTCGTGGGCGAGCGCGGCGGCCGTCTTTCGGGCGGACAGAAGCAGCGCGTTGCCATCGCGCGCGTGTTTCTCAAGAACCCCAAGATCCTGATTTTGGACGAGGCGACGAGTGCTTTGGATAACGAGAGCGAGGAGGCAGTCCAGGAGTCGCTCGAAGAGCTGGCACGCGGCCGCACCACGATTATCATCGCCCACCGCCTCTCGACTATTAAACATGCCGATGAGATTGCGACCGTTGAGCATGGTCGCGTTGTGGAGCGTGGCACGCACGAGGAGCTTCTCGCCCGTGGCGGCACCTATGCCCGTTACTATCGAATGCAGTTCGAAGGTGCGCGTGCGCACGAGCTCGACTGATTGATATGACAGGAAGTTTATGGCTGACAAGAACCCTTTGACTCCGGAAGAAGTGACGGAGTTATTCTCCGAAATCGATGCATCCGGTGTCTTGGATCCCACGCTTGCCAAAAAGCGAACCGAGCGCATGCGTGAGAAGGAGGCTGCGGCCAAGCGCGGTGACAAAGCGGCGCTAGCGCAGCTGCGCAGCGAGGACCGCGCGAGCCAGGCAAAACATATCGACCCGCTGTCCGAGGACGATCCTTCGGGTTCGCAGGTGAGTCATACCATTACGAAGACCGCGATGGCCGTGGTCATCGGTATTTTGGTGTTGATCGTGGGCATGCAGGTCGGCTACGGCGTGATGCGTCGTCTGAACACCGCCAACCTGTCCGAGAGCGTTTCGGTCGATACCGTTTCGACGGCGCTGAAGGGCGGCCTTGAGTGGGGCAACGGCTTTACGCAGTTCCCACTCGACTTTACCGTCGATGAAGCCGATGAACGTACGGGCACGGTCGAGGTGACGGTGTTGGACACATCGTCTACCAACGAGCTCGAGCTGCTGTCCAATGGTCAGATCCAGGCCGCGGCGCTTGCGACCAACGCGCTGCTCAACGATAAGATCGACCGCGTGGTGTATAACGTTCACGCCTATATCGACGAGGATAGCAACATTCAGCACGATTCCTTCTTTGGCATGTTTCCCGCCCACGGCCACCAGAGCGCCATCCTGACGTTCGTGTGGACCAAGAGCTCATCCAACGCCACGAATATCGACTGGAAGATGCGCATCGTGAGTATGGATGACACCATCGCCGAGCGCATTCAAAAACAGGTGAACTCGGTGTCGTCGTTGATTGAGGACCCGGTGGTGAGCCAGACCAAGATTGACGAGGAAAAGACCGAACGTGACCTGGAGCATCGTCTGCATGGCCGCGAGATTTTCCGCGGCGGCAAGCCCGATCGCTCACCGTCCGATCTGCTGGAACAGGACAAGAAAAAGTAAGACGCCATCATCCCGCGTGAGCCACAAGCCCCGCGGGATGATTTTTCTGGGACGGGGATTAAAAAACATTATGCATAGAAAGTCATAATTATCATTTCGTAAACATTTCGATGAAATTAACGCCATGAGGCATGCTTGCGGTTACAATACCGCGAGGCCTAACTACACACCTTTAAGCCGGTCCTGTGAGACCGGGAAGGAGAATTATGGCGAACAACCATACCGCGGGCGCTGCCGCCCGCACCTTCGCGCCCAGCGAGCTTTGCCAGCGTATGCTGGCCAAAACCAGCAAGGGCACCTGCGGTCCCTGCATCCTGTATCTTGAGGATGGGACCATTTTTTATGGACGTGCATGCGGCGCCGAGGGCACCGCGACCGGCGAAGTCTGCTTCAACACCTCGCTCGAGGGCTACTTTGAGGTCATGACCGACCCGAGTTATGCCGGCCAAATCGTAACCATGACCTATCCGCAGATCGGCAACTACGGTATCGACGAGACCGACGTCCAGTCGGCCTTCCCCGGCGACGACGTGCGCCCTGCGAGCGCTCCGGCTATGCGCGGCATGATCGTTCGCGACATGTGCGCCACGCCTTCTAACTGGCGCTCGGCCGTCAGCGTGCCGGAGTACCTGCGCGCTCACGGTATCGTCGCTATCGAGGGTGTCGACACCCGCGCTCTGGTGCGCCATCTGCGCGACAATGGTTCCAAGATGGGCATTATCTCGACCGAGATCTTCGACGTCGACGAGCTTGCCGAACGTCTGGCCGCAGCGCCTACACTGGTGGGCGAGAATTTGGTCAAGACCGTGAGCTGCCCCGCGCCTCACGAGTTTGTGGCCGCCGACCTGCCTGCCACGCATGACTTTGCACTTGCTGCTGCCGCTCCTGCCCGTCACAAAGTGGTCGCCTACGACTGCGGTGTGAAGCGCGGCATTCTGGAAGGGCTGGTCCGCGCCGGCTGCGACCTTACCGTCGTGCCGTGGAATACGCCCGCGAGCGAGGTGCTCGACATGAATCCCGACGGCGTCTTTTTGTCCAATGGCCCCGGCGACCCCGACGCCGTGGTGGAGACCTACGAGCAGGTGCAGCAGCTGATCGGCAAGGTGCCGGTCTTTGGTATTTGTCTTGGTCACCAGATGATCAGCCTGGCCTGCGGCGCCCAGATGGAAAAGCTTAAGTTCGGTCACCGCGGTGGCAACCAGCCGGTCATGAACCTGGTAAGCCGTCGCGTGGAGATCACCGCACAAAACCATGGCTTTGGCCTGCTGTTCCCCAGCTTGGGCAAGCTTGTCCCCGAGCTTTCCGGCGGCGAGACCGAGCATGCGGCCGATGGAGATCTGCGCGTCTGGGTGCGCCGCGGAATCGCGCCGGTCGTGATGAACGAGCGCTTTGGCCGCATTCGCCTGACGCACGTGAACCTCAACGACGGCACCGCCGAGGGCATCCAGCTGCTCGACGCCCCGTGCTTCTCGGTCCAGTACCACCCCGAGGCCTCGCCTGGCCCCACCGATGCTCACTATCTCTTTACCGCCTTTACGCGACTCATGGACGGCGAGGAGAACTACCTGGACATCGACACCGCGAAGGACCGCCTGGCTGGCTGGAATTTTGCCGAGACTGCCGCGACCGAGACCGAGGAGAACTAACATGCCGAAACGTACTGACATCAAGCGCATCCTCGTCATTGGTTCGGGCCCCATCGTTATTGGCCAGGCCTGTGAGTTCGACTACTCCGGCGCCCAGGCCTGCAAGGTGCTCAAGGAGGATGGCTTTGAGGTCATCCTGGTCAACTCCAACCCGGCGACCATCATGACCGACCCGGGTCTTGCCGACCGCACCTATGTCGAGCCTATCACCGCGGAGTTTATCGAGCGCGTAATCAAGAAAGAGCGCCCGGACGCGCTGCTGCCCACGCTGGGCGGCCAGACCGGTCTGAACGCCGCCGTCGAGCTGGCGAAAGACGGCACGCTGGACAAGTACGGCGTCGAGATGATCGGCTGCGACCTGGCCGCTATCGAGCGTGGCGAGGACCGCAAGCTCTTTAACGAGGCCATGGCCGAGATTGGCCTGGAGGTCGCACGCTCGGGCTATGCCTACAGTGTGGCCGACGCCGAGGCTATCGCCGAGCGCGTGGGCTATCCCTGCGTACTGCGCCCGAGCTTTACCCTCGGCGGCGCCGGCGGCGGCATCGCTCACACCCACGAGGAGCTCGTCTCCATCGTGAGCCAGGGCCTGGAGCTCTCGCCCGCCCACGAGGTGCTGGTCGAGGAGTCCATCGAGGGCTGGAAAGAGTACGAGATGGAGGTCATGCGCGACCACGCCGGCAACGGCATCATCGTGTGCTCCATCGAGAATCTCGACCCCATGGGCGTGCACACCGGCGACTCCATCACCGTGGCGCCGGCGCAGACGCTCTCCGACCTTGAGTATCAGCGCATGCGCGTGGCCTCGCTCGCCATTCTGGAGAAAATCGGCGTCGAGACCGGTGGCTCCAACGTGCAGTTTGCCGTGAACCCCAACACCGGCCGCCTGATCGTCATCGAGATGAACCCGCGCGTGAGCCGTTCGTCCGCGCTGGCCTCCAAGGCCACGGGTTTTCCCATCGCCAAGGCCGCCGCGCGCCTGGCCGTGGGCTACACGCTCGACGAGATCGTCAACGACATCACCAAGGCCACGCCCGCCTGCTTTGAGCCCACGATCGACTACTGCGTCGTTAAGGTGCCGCGCTTTGCCTTCGAGAAGTTCAAGGGTACCGACCCCACGCTCACCACGCGCATGAAGGCAGTGGGCGAGATCATGGCGATTGGCCGCACCTTTGAGGAAGCCTTCGGCAAGGCCATGCGTTCGCTGGAGGACGGGCATCAGGGCATTTGTGCCGGTGGCAAGGAAGGTGCCGACAAGCTGAGCGACGATGAGCTCGCTCGGGCCGTGGCAACGCCGACCGAGCACCGCATCTTCTTTGTGGTCGAAGCCCTGCGTCGTGGCTGGGATGTCGCGCGTATCCATGCCATCTGCGGTATCGATCCGTGGTACCTCAATCGTATCAACGACATGGTGCAGGTTCAGGAGAGCATCCGCGGCCTGCGTGTGGAGGACATTGACGCCGACGCGATGCGCCTGCTCAAGCAATACGGCACGAGTGACGCCGAGATCGCCGCGCTGACCGGCTCCGACGAGCGCTTTGTGCGCGCCTATCGCAAGGGCTTGGGCGTGGTTCCCAGCATGAAGACGGTCGATACCTGCGCTGCGGAGTTCTCGAGCGCCACGGAGTACCATTACAAGACGTACGAGAACATCTACCGCACGAGCCCGGATGCCAAGAAGTGCGTGGCTCCCGACGAGGCCACGCCGGCGAGCAAGCCCAAGGCGATGATTCTGGGCGCCGGCCCCAACCGCATTGGCCAGGGTATCGAGTTCGATTACTGCTGCGTGCACGCGAGCTACGCACTGGCGGCCCGCGGCTTCGAGACCATCATGGTCAACTGCAATCCCGAGACCGTCTCGACCGACTATGACACGTCCGACCGCCTGTACTTTGAGCCGCTCACCTACGAGGACGTCATGGATGTTATCGACGTTGAGCGCCCCGACGGCGTCGTGGTGACGCTTGGCGGCCAGACCCCGCTTAAGCTGGCGCGCATGCTCGAGGAGAGCGGCGTGAACATCATGGGCACCAAGCCCGATGCCATCGACTTTGCTGAGGACCGAGAGCGCTTCGCCGCTCTGCTCGACAAGCTGGGCATCATGTACCCGCCGGCGGGCCAGGCCACCTCGTTTGAGGAGGCCGAGGCCGTAGCCGCGCACATCGGCTACCCCCGCTGCTGGTGCGTCCGAGCTACGTGCTGGGCGGCCGCGGCATGATGATCGCCTACGATGCCGAGCATCTGCGCGATTACATGGCCGAGGCTGCGCGCATTAGCCCCGACTACCCGGTGTATCTGGACCGCTTCTTGGAGGGCGCGATCGAGTCCGATGTCGACGCCCTGTGCGACGGCGAGGAGGTCTACATCGGAGGCATCCTGGAGCATATCGAGGAGGCCGGCATCCACTCCGGCGACTCTGCGACCTGCATCCCGCCGTTCAGCTTTAGCGAGAGCCTGCAGGCAAAGCTTCGCGAGACCACACGCCGCATCGCGATGGCGCTGGGCGTACGCGGCCTGGTCAACGTGCAGTATGCCATCAAGGGCGAGACCGTCTACGTGATCGAGGCCAACCCGCGTGCCAGCCGTACCGTGCCGTTCATCTCCAAGGCTACCGGCGTGCCACTGGCCAAGTGCGCGGCGCGTATCATGGCAGGCGATTCCATCGCCAGCCTGGGCCTGCCGAGCGACGAGCGTCAGCTCGATTGGTTCTGCATGAAGGAAGCCGTTATGCCCTGGGGTCGTTTCCCCGGTGCCGACGTTATCCTGGGGCCCGAGATGAAGTCGACGGGCGAGGTCATGGGTATCGCCAAGAGCTATCCCGAGGCATACGCCAAGACGCAGCTGGCGATTGACTACAAGCTGCCCGACCCGAGCGCCGGCAAGGTGTTCATCAGCGTGTGCGACCGCGACAAGCGCCACATCCTTTCGGTCGCGCGTATCCTGCGCTACCTGGGCTTTGATATCTGCTCCACCGAGGGCACGGCGCGCGTGCTGCGCGGCGGCAACGTGACCTGCGAGGTCGTGGAGAAGATTAGCGGCCCGCACGACGGCGAGCGTCCCAACATCGGTGACCTGATCGCCGACGGCAAGATCGCGGTGATCGTCAATACGCCGTATGGCCCGGGTTCTCGTGGCGACGGCTACCTTCTGCGCACCGAGGCCGTGCGCCGCGGCGTGACCTGCGTGACCGCGATGTCCGCGGCCAACACGTACGTGAGCGCTATCGAGGCCGTGCGCGAGGACGAGCAGGGTCACGGCAGCGCCAACGACATGGGCATGGACGTCATCGCCCTGCAGGACCTGCCGCAGTACACGGTGTAGTTGACCTGGCCGGCCGGGGCGGGAGCCGGACACTTTCTCTCGGAAACTGGGCTTCGCGAAGTTTTCCGAGAGAAAGGACCGCCTCCCGC
>CAJLLB010000018.1 GCA_905207425.1 uncultured Collinsella sp. | reverse complement strand
CGTTATTATGGTGCTGCAGCTCGGTCATATCATCGAGCGCGGTAACCATGAGCAGCTGATCGCGGAACACGGCAAATATTATCAGCTCTATACCGGAGCGTTTGAGCTGGAGTAGGTAGGTTTGTTCCACGGAGGTCTCCCAGGCGGGCCGGGGTGTAACCTCCGTGCTCAAACATTCTCGCTTCGCTGCGAAACTGCGCGCGGAAGTTACACCCCGGCCCGCCTGGGAGACCTCCTGCGCGCAATCAACCCGTCATTAAAACAGAATAAAAGTTGGTGAGGCCCTGGCCATTTGGCCAGGGCCTCGTTTTGTAAGGATGATTTTTCTGGGACGGGAATTTAATAATCATTCGGTACACAATGATTATTAAATCCCCGTCCCAGAAAAATCATCTTCGAAGTAGCTAAAAGAGCCCCGTCCCAGGTGAGCTAGGTGAGAAGCTGGGCCATGGCGTTGACGAATTTTTGGACTTGGAGGGTGGGCTCGAGCGGGTAGTGCAGAAAGACCGGCACCTCACGGCCGCACAGGAACGGCACGCCCACAAAGGCTGGGTGCACCCCCGACCACGCTCCGCAGGTGAGCACCGCGTCGCCCTTTTCCTCCGCCTCGTTAAAGAGCGCAAAGTCGAAGCTGTCCACATCGATCACGTCCACGCCGCCGTCTGCCAACAGATCGATACGCAGGCTGTCCATAGCGTCGTTGCCGTGGCGGAGCACGCGCAGGCGCATGCCCTCTAAGTCGGCAACCGTGATGCGCGTCTTGCGCGCCAGCGGGCTCGTACGCGGCAGGTCGATATAAAACGGCACGTTAACGATGCGGAGCTTTTGGCAGGCATCACCCCAGCGTGGGGTCGAAAAACTCGACTGCACTACATCCACCTCGCGACCAAGGCTGCGCATGACGGATTCGCGCTCGTCATAGAGGTCGCTTACCGGCACGATCTCAAATCGCAGCGACGGTTCCAGATCGTGAATGTCCGACCACATCGACAGCGTTTGGCGCCCCGGGCACATCATCGACACGCCCAGACGCACGGCACCGCCATCGCCCGCCGCGCGTCTGGCGCGGCGCAGCGCGTCCTCGGACTGCCGCATGATCGAGCGCGCGTCGTCCACCAGCAGAGCGCCCGCCGGCGTCACCTTAACACCCGAATGCGAGCGCTCGAACAACGTGATACCAAACTCGGCCTCGAAGCCCGACACCTGCTTGACGAGCGCCGGGGTCGACACGCGCAATTTTGCCGCCGCACGCGAGAAGCTTCCCAGCTCCGCGGCGGCCGATATGGCCTCAAGTCGTCGATCGTACACGTCAATCTCCCGTTTCCAGACGCATGGCAATGAACTGCCGAAGGGGGTTGTTTTCGCAGGTCACGCGCTCAATTGAGAATAAACTGCATCGCACAGTGTAAACCTACGGTTAACGCCATTCTAACAAATATGCAATTCACCTGCGCAAATGCAAAGCATACGATAACCTGCGAAAACCACGTGGGTCGATTAATGGGAACGACCCACCGGGAGGCACAAGAAGGGAAGTTCCTATGAGCAATTGGCTTAAGCTCGAGGGCGATGTCTGCGCCGTGACTGGCGCGCTCGGCGGTATGGGCGTCGAGATTTGCCGCGAGTTCGCCCGCAACGGCGCCAACGTCGTCCTGCTCGACCTGGACGAAGAGAAGGTCAAGGCCGCAGCCGCCGACCTCGCCGCTGAGTTTGGCATCCACGCCGAGGGCTACAAGATGAACGCCACCGACGAGGCCGAGGTTCAGGCCGCCGTCGATGCCACCATCGCCGACTTCGGCCGCGTCGACGTCCTTGTCAACACCGCCGGCATCCTGCGCTTCGCCGCCATGGAGGACCTGCCGCTGAGCGACTGGGAGCAGGTGCTCAACGTCAACCTCACCGGTTACTTCATCACCTCGCAGCGCTTTGGTCGCGAGATGATCAAGGCCGGCCAGGGCCGCCTGGTACACATCTCGACCGTTGCCAGCCACTCCCCCGAGACGTTCTCGGGCGTGTACAGCTCTACCAAGGCCGGCGTCAACATGATGTCCAAGATGCTCGCCGCCGAGTGGGGCCCCTACGGCGTGCGCTCCAACTGCGTCGAGCCCTGCTTCGTCAAGACCCCGATGTCGGCCAATTTCTACGCCGACCCCGAGGTCGAGAAGAGCCGCAGCCGCCTGATCGCCACGCGTCGCATCGGCGAGGTCAGCGATATCGCCAACGCCGTCATGTTCCTGGCGTCCAAGCGCTCGGACTTTACCACCGGCGACGCCATCAAGGTCGATGGCGGCTTCTCCAATATGATGGGCGACCTCACCGCCAAGCCCGGCGGCCGTCGCGCCTATGCCGACAACTACCTCAAGAACAAGGGTGTCGAGCTTTGGTCCGATGAGTCCGGCGTCGCCAAGCCGACTGACCAGTAAACCAACCTAACAGGGAGACCCGCGGATACGCCCGCCCCTCCCCCGTATCGATTAGAAAGAGTCCAATGGCTTCCACCAACTCCAACAAGGGTCGCGCCGTCGTGCTTTCCGCCGCATGCGTCACCATGTTCTTCATCAGCTCCATCGCGCTGTATTCCGTCGTGAGCAAGAACCTGCTCGCCGTCTACCCCGAGTGGTCGAGCGCCCTTACCTGGGCCTTCCCGGTCTTTCAGACCATCATGGCTGTGACGGGCATCTTCGCCGGCCGCATCTCCGATAAGATCGGCCCGCGCAACGTCGTGATCGCCGCCGCCGTGTGCTACGGCCTGGGCTGGTTCATGTCCGGCACCGTCACCGAGCCGTGGCAGTTCTACCTGTGGTTCTCGCTCGTCGCCGCCATCGGCAACGGCCTGGGCTACAACCCGGCGCTCACCACCGGCCAAAAGTGGTTCATCGACAAGAAGGGTCTCGCCTCCGGCATCACCCTGGCCGCTTCGACCGCCGGCCCCGCCGTACTGTCCCCGGTGCTCGCCTCGCTGCTCATCCCGAGCCTGGGTATCTTTGGCGCCCTTAAGGCACTCGGCGTCATCTTCTTTGTGATGATCGCCGCCTCCGCCCTGTTCTTGAAGGCCCCCGAGGCCGGTTGGCTGCCCGAGGGCTTCGAGGCCCCCAAGGGCGGCGCACATGCCGGCACCTTCGGCGACCTCACCCCGGGTGAGATGGTCAAGACCCCGCGCTTCTGGGTCCTCATCGTCACCTTCGCCTTCGCCGCCACCGCGGGCACCCTGCTCGTGGGCAAGGTTGCCTCCATCGCCGCCGTCCAGCTCTTCGCCGACCCCACGAGCGCCGCGGCCGTCGCCCTCGGCGGTGTGGTGGTCTCCGTCAACACCTGCGCCAACCTGGTTGGCCGCCTGTCCTTTGGCCAGATCATCGACAAGCTCGGCGCCTATAAGTCGCTGCTCATCAGCCTTGTCGTCACCATCGTCGCGCTCGTCATCATGTCGATGAGCTTTTCGCAGGCCATGTTCTTTGTGGCGCTCGCCCTGCTCGGCTTTAGCTTTGGCGCCCTGCTCGTCATCTACCCGCCGCTCACCGGCGGCGCCTTCGGTACCAGCAACATCGGCGTCAACTACGGCATCATGTTTTTGGGCTATGCCGCTTCCACCTGGATCAGCCAGCCCATCACTGCCGTGCTGTATCACGCCGAGGCCGGCAGCGCCGCCTACCAGCAGTCCTTCTACGGCGCCATTGTGATCGCCGCCATCGCCGTCGTGCTCACCGTCTACATGATGGTCTCCGACAGCAAGAAGAAGTCCGCCTAGTTTTACCGATGCGACAAAGGGACAGCCCCTTTGTCGCATCCCACCGGTCACCAGTATTAAGGAGTCGAAATGTCTGAGCTCAACCCCGTCCGCATTGCCGTTATCGGCGCCGGCGCCATGGGCCGCAACCACATCCGCTTTGTCACCGAGGAGCCCGAGGCCGAGCTCGTCGCCATCGCCGACGCCTTTGAGGGCGCCCGCGCCACGGCCGAGGCCGCCGGCGTGCCGTTTTACACCGATCCCGCCCAGATGATGGACGAGGTCAAGCCCGAGGCCGTCATCATCGCCACCCCCAACGACCTGCACCTGGGCGTTGCCCGCGAGGCCGTAAAGCGCAACATCGTGCCGCTGGTCGAAAAGCCGATCTCCAACGACCTGGAGGATGCCCAGGCCTTCGCCGCCGAGGCCGAAACCGCCGGCGTGCCCGTGCTCGTGGGTCAGCACCGTCGCCACAACCCCTTCGTCAACAAGGCCAAGGAGATCATCGAGTCTGGCGAGCTGGGCAAGCTCACCGTGTCGAGCTTCCACTACATGATCTATAAGAATGACGAGTATTTCGATGTCGAGTGGCGCCGCAAGAAGGGTGCCGGCCCGATCCTAGTCAACCTGGTGCACGACGTCGACCTGCTCCGCTACCTGCTGGGCGAGCCCGTTGCCGTCCAGGGTATGCAGTCCAGCGCCGCCCGCGGTTTTGAGACCGAGGACTCCGCCGTGGTCAACGTCCGTTTTGCCGACGGCGCGCTCGCGAGCATGACCATCTCTGACGCCACCGCCAGCCCCTGGAACTGGGAGGCGACCGCTCGCGAGGATCCGCAGTACCGCCCCTTCGACGCCGACGCCTACTTTATCGGCGGCACCAAGGGCGCCCTTTCGCTGCCCCGCCTGCACCAGTTCTCCTACGACGGCGCCTCTAACTGGCACAAGCCGCTGCAGATGGAGATTCCGGCCGTCGACCCGGCACTGCCGCACAAGATGCAGCTCAAGCACTTTGTGAAGGTCGTTCGCCGCGAGGTCGAGCCCGTCGTGACCCCCGCCGACAACGTTAAGACGCTCACGCTGCTTAACGCCATCAAGGAGGCCGCCGAGACCGGCCAGCTCGTCGAGCTGTAATGCCTTAAGAGCGGCCGCGGCAGAAACCCCATGCCGAACCCCTCGGTCCGCCACAAATATGCCCCTCTTCTTTGCCCCGCGAGCAGCCTCCTGCCCGCGGGGCTTTTTGCTACCTTAACGACGATTTTTCTGGGGCGGGGGCTATTTTGCACCTCGGCTTGATTCGTTCGCCACCAAATGGGCCTATCTACTACGTTTAACCGATTACCCTCAACCATGCCGAATTTCGCGAAATTAAAACCGCAGGTAGACGGCTTGCCGATTTTCGGAAAACCGGGGGATGGTCGACCCATACGGTTCAAACGTAGTAGATAGGCCCCTTTCGTGGCGCAACCCCAAAACAGTCTTTTGGGACGGGTGGTATCCTTGGTAGCCCTGTGCTGCAAACGCACCTTAAACGCAAGGAGTCCCATGGATCTTATCGCCCAGCTCGCCCGCGAGCTCAACCTTAAGGCCGCCAACGTCGAGGCTGCCGTCAAGCTCATCGATGAGGGCAACACCATCCCCTTTATCTCGCGCTACCGCAAGGAAGCAACGGGCGGCATGGACGACGTCGCCCTGCGCGCGCTCGACGAGCGCCTGTCCTACCTGCGCAATCTTGAGCAGCGCAAAGAGGACGTCATTCTGCTCATCGACGCCCAGGGCAAGCTCACGCCCGAACTCGAACAGCAGATTCGCGAGGCCACGCAGCTCCAGCGTGTCGAGGACCTCTACAAGCCCTACCGCAAAAAGCGCATGACCCGCGCGCAGAAGGCCCGCGAGGCAGGTCTAGAGCCGCTCGCCAACATGATCATCATGCAGGCCTCGGCCAAGGGCAGCGCGCTCGACGCCGCCGCGGAATACGTCAACGAGGAGGCCGGCTTCGACACGCCCGAGAAGGCGCTCGCCGGCGCCGCCGACATCGTAGCCGAGACGGTGGCCGAGGACCCCGAGAACGTCGCCGACCTGCGCGCCTTTACGCAAAACACCGCCGATATCGTCGTCGAGGCCACCGACCCCGCCGAAAAAACTCCCTACGAGCCGTACTACAGCTATGATGAGCCGCTGCGCCGTATACCCAACCACCGCGTGCTGGCTATCGACCGCGGTGAGCGCGAGGGCAAACTCCGCGTGCGCGTGAACGTCGACGGCGCCGCTGCCACGGCGCGCCTCGGCAGCCGCTGGCCCCGTCGCCAGGGCGTGTTCGCGCCCGTCTTTGACGCCGCCATCGCCGACGGTTACAAGCGCCTCATGGCCCCCTCGCTGGAGCGCGAGGCCCGCGCCAAACTCACCGTCCGTGCGCAGACCGAGGCCATCAACGTCTTTGCCAAGAATCTTGAGGGCCTGCTCTCGGCCCGCCCCGTCCGCGGTGCCCGCGTGCTCGCGCTCGACCCGGGCTACCGCACCGGCTGCAAGGTCGCCGTCATGGACGAGACCGGCAAGCTACTCGACCACGGCGTGGTCTACCCCACCAAGCCGCGCCATGACGTCGCCGGCACCAAACGCGAGCTCGCCCGCCTCGTCAAAAAGGACGGTGTCAACACCGTCGTCATCGGCAACGGCACCGCCAGCCGCGAGACCGAGGAAGTCGTCTCGGAGTTCATTGCCGAGCAGGCGCCTGGGCTGCGATACACCATTGTTAACGAGGCCGGCGCGTCGGTGTACTCCGCCTCCGAGCTCGCGAGCCAGGAGTATCCCGACCTGGACGTCACCGTGCGCGGCGCCATGAGCCTGGGCCGCCGCCTGCAGGACCCACTGGCAGAGCTCGTCAAGATTCCGCCCCAGTCCATCGGCGTGGGCCAGTACCAGCACGACCTTGACCAGGCCGAGCTCTCGCGCACCCTGGGCCACGTGGTGGAGGACGTCGTCAACCGCGTGGGTGTCGACGTGAACACCGCGAGCGCGAGCCTGCTGGGATACGTATCGGGCATTACGCCGAGCGTGGCCAAGAACATCGTGGCCTACCGCGAGGAAAACGGTGCCTTTACCGATCGCCGCCAGCTTAAGAAGGTCCCCAAACTGGGGCCCAAGGCATATCTCAACGCCGCGGGCTTCCTGCGCATCAGCGGTGGCAAGAACCCGCTCGACGCGACGAGCGTCCACCCCGAAAGCTACGAGGTGGCCACGTCCGTCCTGGAGCGCGCAGGCGTTAAAGCCAGCGAGCTCAGCCGTGGCGGCGTGCCCGACATTGAGCGCCGTCTGGGCAGCATCTCGGCGCTGGCAAGCGACCTGGACTGCGGCACCCTCACGCTCATCGACATCGTCAACGAGCTCAAGAAGCCCGGCCGCGACCCGCGCGACGACGCGCCCGAGGTGGTCTTTAGCCGCTCGGCACTTTCCATCGATGACCTGGAGCCCGGCATGGAGCTCAAGGGCACGGTGCGCAACGTTGTGGACTTTGGCGCCTTCGTCGACGTGGGCGTGCACCAGGACGGCCTCGTACACATCTCCAAGCTGGCCAACCGCTTCGTCAAGCACCCGAGCGACGTGGTACGCGTCGGCGACACGGTAAAGGTGTGGGTGGAAAAGGTCGATCGCGACCGCAAGAAGATCTCGCTCACCATGGTGCAGGGGAAGTAAACCACCTAAAGCAAGGCCCCCCCTCTCGCGATGTGCAAAATCGCGAGTATTCTGCAATTTCTGCCCCTCCGAACGCCCCTCAGAGGCAATAAAGTCAAAAACAGCCCCCGTTTTAGCGACATTAGAGCCAAAACGGGGGTTGTTCCGTGCTTTATCTAGCTGGTAAAGACCTTTACCTTGCTGAATACTCTCAATTTTGCACGTCGCAGGCGGGGGCACCTTTGTCCACGGCAAGATATGGAAGCCAATCGCCAACCTACCGACAAGTTCGTGTCGGCAGCCCCGGCCTTTCCTTTGCCTAGCGCGACCCTCGCGAAGCGCGTGAGCGATAGGGAAAGGAAAGGCCGGGGCGAACAACCCTCGGCGCAGCCAGTGTTCGCGTTACGGCAGGATATGGAAGCCGAGCGAGGCGATATCCTTGGCAAAGCCGCGGACGGTGTCGAGCGAGACCTCGTACGGGTCGCGACCGATGTTCTTGCGCTTGGCCAGGATGCTGTTGGGCACCGTGATGATCTGGCAACCGCAGGCCTCGGCCTGGTAAATGTTGATAAGCTCACGCGTGGACGCCCACAGGACCTCGCAGTTGGGCTTAGCGGCGGCCTTCTTGACCGACTCCGTCACAAACGGAATGGGGTCGACGCCGGTGTCGGCGATACGGCCGGCAAAGAGCGAGATGATGGACGGCGTCTCGGCGTCAACGGCCTCGACCATCTCGTCGACCTGCTCGGGCGTAAAGATAGTGGTGACGTTGACCTTGATGCCATCGGCCGAAAGCTTGCGGACCAGCTCGGCGGTGGACTCGCCCTTGGTGGTCACGCACGGAATCTTGACGTAGACGTTGTCGGCCCAGGTAGCGATCTCGCGGGCCTCGACCTCCATGGTCTCGACGTCATCGGCAAAGACCTCAAACGAGACGGACACATCGGTGATGTGAGCCAGAACCTCCTTGGCAAACGCGCGGTAATCCGTCACGCCACCCTTCTTCATAAGGGACGGGTTGGTCGTGAAACCCTGAACGTTGCCGTTCTCGTACATGTCGAGCATGCCCTCGAGGTTTGCACCGTCAGCGAACACCTTGATTGCCATCTGCCTGATTCCTTTCGTTAGCATACGGCCGATAAACTGCTAAACACTTTACCTATGTTTATCAAGGCGTGAACTGCGGGTTTTTATCTTCTCGGCGAACGGTATAAACACCTCAGTGTTTGGATTGATAAATCGATTGAGCATGCAAAAGCAAAGAGTCGCAGTTTGAGCAAACGTCAGAACGCGGGATTCATTAGATGAGGCCGAAATGCTGCATCGCTGTGACGGTGCCGTCGTGTGCGACATCGTCGGTCACGTAGCCGGCGACCGCCTTGACCTCGGGCATGGCGTTGCCCATGGCGACAGCCGTCTCGACCGCAGCGAGCATGCCCAGGTCGTTACCCGAATCGCCGAAGCCAAAGGTGCGCGCGTTGCCGGTGCGACCCAGGTATTCCAGCGCTCGCGCCACGCCCACGCCCTTGTCGATGCCCTTGGGGCTCAGCTCGCGATTCTGACCACCGGTGTTGCACAGCTCAAACTCGCGATCGATAAAGCCATCATCGTTGGCTACGCGAGCCAGGTCGCTCGCGACGATGCCTACCTTGCCCACGCGCAGACGGCCGTCGACGCGCATTTCCTCGGTGCTGTGCACCACAGAAGTGCCGATCAGAGACGACTGCTCAACGCCCGCGGGTTCCAGGGCAAAAGTAGCCACGTTGGTCTCGAAAAAGGCTTCAATCCCTGCCGCGACCATACGGCGAGCGAGCTCCGCAACAATGTCTTCGTCAAAGCAGTCCTCATGCACCACGCGGCCCTCGACCTCGAGCGTGGCGCCTGCCATGGCAACGATGCCCGCGGGGTCGAGCGCACGCAAGCTGTCCGCGATGAGCCACAGGGGACGACCCGTGCAGATAAATGCCTTGTGCCCTGCATCGCGCAGTGCACGGAACGCCTCAACCACCGTCTGCGAGGGACGAACCGCCGAAAAGTCCTTATCGGTCATGTTGTCGGGATCGAACGACGTCAGCGTGCCGTCCACGTCAAAAAAGAGCACGGCGGAATCGGGGCACGCATCAATCATATGGGTTCCTTTCGAGGATAAGGGCAAACGAAGCATCCATCATATAATGGAGCGACGCAACCAGAGAGGTCACCCATGGAATTTTACGCAAGCTGCCCCGAGGGCTTTGAGTCCGCACTCGCCGATGAGCTTAAACGCCTCGGACTTTCGCATGTCCGCCGCCTGAAAGGCCGCGCTACATTTGAGGGCGAGCTCGAAGAAGGCTACCGCGCCTGTCTGTGGTCGCGCCTGGCGAGCCGCGTGTTCGTGGTACTCGGGCGCTTTGAGGCGCAGGATGCCGACGAGCTGTACGATAGCGTTTACGACATCGCCTGGGAGAACATCGTCCGCCCCGGCGCCAGCATCGCCATCACAGCCCGCGGCGTGACCGAGCAGCTGCGCAACACGCGCTTCTCGGCCCTGCGCGCCAAGGACGCGCTGTGCGACCGTCTGGCCGAGACCACGGGCCGTCGCGCCGATGTCGATGCCGCCGACCCCGACGTTCACCTGCTGCTTTCGCTGCGCCAGCGTCGCGCGAGCATCAGCCTGGACCTTTCGGGCGACCCGCTGTTCAAACGCCTGCCGCCCGCAGCGACCCGCGCCGGCGAGGGTGCGCACGTGCTGCGCCCCGACTACGCCGCCCTGGTGCTGGCGCAGGTCGGCTGGACCGCGCTGTGCGAGCGCGAGCTGACGGCCGATGATTACGAAAACGAAGCCCTGCCCACGCTGGTCGACGCCTCGTGCGCCGGCGGCGGCCTGCTGCTGGAGGCCGTGAATATTCTGACCGACCGCGCCCCGGGCGCCGCACGCGAGCACTGGGGCTTTGAGGGCTGGCAGTTGCACGACGCCGCTCTGTGGGAGCAGTTGCTTGCCGAGGCACGCGAGCGCGAGGCGGCAGCACGCGAGCGCCAGGCACGCATCGTGGCCGTAGACATCGACCCCGCCGCCCGCAAGACCGCTGAGCGCATGGTCAAGTGTGCCGGCTACAAGCGCTTTGTCGATTTTTGCGCTGCCAAATCTGCCACCGTACTGGACCACGCGGGCGCCGTCGCCGGTGCTGCCGTGGTCGCGGATACGACCGAGACGCCGCTGTCGCTTATGCACGACGCCATGACGCTGGTCGGTGAGCTGCGCCGCGCGCCCGAGCTTACCGCGGCGCCGGTCGCCGCGCTCACCCGCGACGGATTGCTGGCCCGCGCGCTCCACGCCGAGCCCGAGCGCTCGATCGCCGTCATGCCCAATAACGAGGAGGCGACCGTCGAAGTCTGGCCTTCGCTCGACCAAGCTGCCGCGGCGTTTGAAGCTTCGACCAGTGCGGATGCCGAGGAGCAGACCGCAGATGCCCAAGGCGAAGCCGCCGACACCCTCATGCCCGAACCTACCGCCACGCTCGACCTGGGCGACGGCAAGCCGCTGCCCGTGCTCATCCCGGAGTCCGAGCAGTTCGCCAACCGCCTGCGCAAGAACGCCCGTCTGCGTCGAAAGTGGGCAAAGCGCGAGGGCGTGAGCTGCTACCGCGTCTACGATGCCGACCTGCCCGACTACTCCGCTGCCATCGACCTGTACGAGGGTTGCCCGCAGACGCCGGGCCGCTGGCTCGTCATCGCCGAATACGCCGCGCCCAAGACCATCGACCCCGCACTGGCCCAGGCCCGTATGCTCGACATCTTGGCCATCGCGCCGCGCATCCTGGATGTTCCGGCCGAGCATGTGCACGCCAAGGCCCGCATGCGTTCGCGCGGCGGCTCGCAGTACGGCAAGCAGGGCGCCGGCAAGGGCGCATCGGGCGAGCGTGCCAATATCGCACGCCGTCGTCTGCCGCTCATCGAAGAGGGCGGCCTCACCTTTGCCGTCAACTTTGACGACTATCTGGATGTGGGCATCTTCCTGGATCACCGCGTCACCCGCAACCTAGTGCGCGAGCACGCCAAACAGGCGCGCCGCTTCCTCAACCTGTTCGCCTACACCGGCACTGCCACCTGCTACGCGGCCGATGGCGGCGTCGAGGAGACCGTGACGGTCGACCTCTCCAACACCTATCTGGACTGGGCCGAGCGCAACATGCGCCAGAACGGCTTTGTGGGGCCGCAGCATCATTTTGTGCGCGACGACGTGCTTGCCTGGATTCGCGACCAGCGCCAGACGCGCAACCGCTGGGACCTGATCTTTGTCGACCCGCCCACGTTCTCGAACTCGTCAAAGATGGGCCGCCGTACCTGGGATGTCCAGCGCGACCATGTTGAGCTTTTGGCCGGCGTATCTCGCCTGCTCGCGCAGGGCGGCCATGCCATCTTCAGCTGCAACCTGCGCGGCTTCCGCCCCGAAACGCGCAAGCTCGCGCGCGCGGGCGTCGTGCTGGAGGACATTACGGCGCAGACCATTCCCGAGGACTTCGCACGTAACCAGAAGGTGCACCACTGCTATATCGTGCGCCGCCTGCCCATTGAGGACGCCATGGCCGAGGTCGGCTTTAGCGCCGAGGAGATTGCCGAGCGAACCGAGGAGCTGCGCAACCCCGAGGCCCGTAAGCCTCGCGCGGCAGTGCCCGCGCACGCGCAGGCCGGCAACGGCAAGCCTAAAAAGAAGAAGTTCTACGCCAGCAAGCCCAAAGGCAAATAACAAAGTTGCGGTGGAATACGGACTGTTTTGCCTGGAATTAGGCAAATATAGACCGTATTTCACCGCAACTCATAGTGGGATGGTGGCCGGCGATCTAGCCTTGGGTGACCAATCGGTAACCGATACCCACATGCGTTTGAATATAGCGCGGATGCGCGGGATCGGACTCGATCTTCTTGCGCAGCGTGCCCATAAAGACACGCAGGCTCGCCAGGTCGCTCTTAGTTGCCGTGCCCCAAATCTCGTGCAGGATAAACTGGTGCGTCAGCACTTTGTCGGCGTTGTGTGCCAGCAGGCACAGGAGCTTATACTCGATCGGCGTCAGATGCAGTTGCTCGCCATCCATCGTGGCGATGCCGGCATCAAAATCGATATGCAGCTCACCGGTATCGAACGAGCCCTCGGAGGCAACACCGCCCGTTTGCGCATACGCGCGAGCAGCTCCTCGACCGAAAACGGCTTGGTCAGATAGTCGTCAGCACCGGCATCGAGCGCGCGGATTTTGTCCGCATCCTCGCTGCGCGCCGAGACCACGATAATCGGCATGCCCGACCATGCGCGCACCGACTCCACCACCTTGACGCCGTCCATATCGGGCAGGCCCAGATCGAGCAGCACAATGCTCGGCGTCTGCGACGAGGCGGCGGCGATGGCGGCATGGGCGGTCTCCACGGCCATATGGCGCAAGCCGTGCGCCTCGAGCGCAGCAACAATAAGATTGCGAACGGCAGGGGCGTCCTCAACGACCAAGATGAGCGGTTTTACGGCAGAGTTCGGCACGGCGCTACTCCTTATCAAACGAAACGTCGGCGGCAGGAAGCTCAATCGTAAAGACCGAGCCGTGCGGGTCCGCCGCGGCAACCTCTATGCTACCGCCATGCGCCAGCGCAATGGAGCGGCAGAGCGAAAGTCCCAGGCCCACGCTACGGTGGCTGTCGGCCAAACCGTGGTTGGCGGTGTAGAACGACTCAAAGATTCGCTCGCGGTCCTCGGGCGCAATGCCCGGGCCGTCATCGGCCACCGAGCACGCCACGCGTCCATCGTCGACGCCAATCGAAATCACGATATGCGAGCCTGCGGGCGTATAGGTGATGGCATTGTTCACCAGATTGACCACCAGCTGCACCATCAGGCGCGCATCGACGTTAACGAGCGCCGGCTCGTCGCACGGCACCACCTTAAGGTCGTGCTCGCGCACGGCCGGACTTACGTGGCGCAGCGCCTCCTCGACGATATCGTCCATAAGCTCGAGCGTAGTCGACAGATGCATGCCGCCACCCTCGAGTTTGGTGATGGCGAGCAGATTCTCGACGGTGGCGTTAAGCCACAGCGCATCCGAGCGAATGGATAGAAGCAGGCCGCGGCGCGTCTGGGCATCGAGCACCGCGGTGCCGGTCGAGCCCTGATCGAGCAGCACGTCGGCATTTCCCGAAATACTGGTAAGCGGCGTGCGCAGATCGTGCGAGATGGAGCGCAGCAGGTTGGCGCGCAGCTGTTCGTTTTTGGCGAGCACCGCCGCTTCTTCGCGGGCCTCCATGGCGCGGGCGCGATCGAGCGCCAGCTCGCCTTCGCTCACGATGGCATCGGCAAGTGTCCGTTCCTCATGTGTCAGCACGTCGGGCTCGGCAACGATAGCCAGCACGCCCACCACCGAGGCGGGGTCGCCCGAGCGCACGAAGCCGTCGCCCGTGCGAACCGTCAGGTAGATGCCATAGAACGCCGATCCGCCAAACGTGGCGTCAAGCGGCGTTCCCACATAGGCGGACGCCGAGAGCCGCGGCGGCATCTGCGGCGCCAGCTCGTGCACCGGGGCGGCATCGCCCACGGCCGTGTACGTCGCACGCGGCAGCAGGTCATCGCCCTCGGCGTCGGCGCTGTACCACACAACCGGACAGCCCGAAAGACGCGCCAGCTGCGTGGCCATGGCATGGACAATCTGATGCTGATCGGCGCACCGCTGCAGCATGCGGTTGGTCTCGAGCACCATATGCGTGCGGCGGTCGCTGGCGGCAGCCTGTGCCAAGGCGCGGCGCAGGGCCAACGCAATCGAGCTCGACACAAGCGAAACCACGAACATGATGAAGAACATGCCGGGATAGCCGCGGTCGATAAGCGACAGCGAGTAGCGCGGGTCGACAAACAAAAAGTTGTAGAGCGCCACGGCGGCAGCCGAGCTCAGCAAGCAATACAGGCGACTCCAGGTAAAGAATGCGCACAGCTGAACGGCGAACACATAGACGATCATGATGCTCGGCGCGAGACCCGGATGGTCGAGCAGCGCGCCCACAATCGTCGCCGCGACCAGCAGCCCCACCGATACGCAGGCGTCATACAGAGGAGTGCGGCGCGTCAGCGTTGTGCGCCGCCACCAAAAACTATCGGCAATATCGCCGTCCGTACGGACGTCCATCAGCGTCCCGCCCCTCTCTCAAAAACAAAAACCACCACAAAGGGGACAGGCACCCTTGTGGTGGTTTCCCCTTGTGGTGGTTCCAAGTGTAAAGCCTTTGCAACCTGCGGTCGTTAGACAAACAGCACGTGCGCGAGCAGTGCGCACACGCACGCCGCGACAAGCACCGTCACCACGATCGAAATCACGCGGTCGGCCATGTCCATGTTGGCCCGATTCGTAAAGAACCGATCTTCGGCGGCATCGGCGCGTACCTCACGCACCAGCTCGGTCGCAAGATCGCAACCGTCAAGCACCTTTGCATCCATGGTTTCCTCCCAGGACTCAATCCCCGTCAATACAAACCCGCCCGTTCGCAGACAAACCTCGAGCGTCGACTACGGCCGCTCATTGGGGGCCAGGCGCTGCATCTTGTTCACGGCCTTGAACTTGGTGAACAGCGGCACGTACTCAAAGCTCACGTTGGAGTTCTCCAGGCCGTACCAACGCGCAGGCGTGCCGGCGGCGCGACGGATGATGTACTTGAGCGTGATGGCCGTACGCTCGCTGGGCTCCACATCGCTTTCGGGCGCCAGAAGCTTACGGATCAGGACGAACTTGAACGTGCCGATGTTACCCGGATCCTTGTAGACCGAGTAGTCATGCGTCTGCGGCGGCAACTCGCCGGTGGCAGCCAGGTCCTGAACAACCTGACGCAGGTAGGCATTGACGCGCTGGTTGATCTTGTAGCCCAGGTACAGATGCACGCGGAACACGTAGTCGGTGCCGAACGTCTCGACCGAATAGGCAAAGGTGTGCGGTTCGTCCATGGTCTCGACATTCACAAACCACCAGGCGCGGGCGCGCTTGGGATGCTTGTCCAAGATCGAATAGACGATATCGCGGTCGATGTAGTCGGTATGGGTGTCCTTGGTCAGGTACACGACGTTGTCGCTCATGCGCTCGTAACGGTCGTCGTCGCGCAGGCGCTTGAGCTGCGGCAGGTAGCTGCGCAGCGGCAGCAGCGTAAACTGGCGCTGCTCGACCGCCGTGCCGTTGTACCAGCACACCATAATGCCCATGATGAGCATGGCCATCAGAATGGTGAAATAGCCACCGTGGAAGAACTTGGTAAGCGAGCTCACAAAGAAGAAGCCCTCGAGCATGAGGAAGAACGCAACGAAGACATACGGGGCGACCTTAAGGCCGCGATCAACATGCAAGTAGAAGAAGAGCAGCAGCGTCGTGCACATCATGGTCAGGGTAATCGCCAAGCCGTAGGCGGCCTCCATGTGCGCCGAGCTCTGGAACAGCAGCACCACGATGACGCAGCCCACAAGCATGACGTTGTTGACCATGGGAATATAGAGCTGGCCCTTGGTCTCGGCAGGATAGAAGACCTGCATGTGCGGCATGAGGTCCAGGCGACTGGCCTCGGACACCAACGAGAATGCGCCGGTGATGAGCGCCTGCGAGGCAATGATGGCCGCGACGGTGGAAAGGCCGACGGCAAAGGGACGCAGGCCCGGGGCGAGCATCTGGTAGAACGGGTTGAGGTCGGCAATGCCCATGAGCTCGGGGTTGGCAGCGTTGTTCATAAGCCAAGCACCCTGGCCCATGTAGGACAGCAGCAGGCAGCACTTAACGAACGGCCAGGTGGCGTAGATGTTGCCGCGGCCGACGTGGCCCATGTCGGAGTAGAGCGCCTCGGCACCGGTGGTGGCAAGGAAGCAGCTGCCCAGAATCATGATGCCCGCGTGGTTGTTGGGGCTCAGCAAAAAGGCGATGCCACGCACCGGGTTGAGGCACAGCAGCACGGCGGGGTGCTGGAAGACAAAGAACAGACCCGTGCCGCCCAGGAACAGGAACCACAGCGTCATGATGGGGCCAAAGGCACGGCCGATCTTGGCCGTGCCGATGCGCTGCACCAAGAAGAGCACAATGATGATGGCAAGCGTGATGGCGACAACGCGGGCCTGATCGTCACCAAGCACGGCGTGGACCGCCGGAATGGTGCGCAGACCCTCGATAGCCGTAGTCACGGTAACGGCAGGCGTGAGGATACCATCGGCGAGCAGCGCGGCGCCGCCCAGCATGGCGGGGATGATGAGCCACTTGCCACAACGCTTGACCAGGCTGTACAGGGCAAAGATGCCGCCCTCGCCGTGGTTGTCGGCACGCAGCGAGATCAGCACGTACTTGACGGTCGTCAGCAGCGTGACCGTCCACACGACAAGGGAGAGCGCGCCGAGCACGAACTCCTCCGTCACGCTTCCGATGCCGCCGTTGCCGGCAACGAGCGCCTTGGTTACATACATAGGACTGGTGCCGATATCGCCGTACACCACGCCCAGCGTGACGAGCATCGCCGAGATGCTCACAGGAATCGCAGCGTGCGAGGCTGCCTCCTTGGCCTTTTGTTCCATAAGCCGGTTTCCTCCCAACTTTAATGTTCGAAGGAATTATAGGTAATCGGCCCATGTTTGAATGGCACTGTTTTCCCAGCTAAATAAACATTTATACGGCCTTTAGGCTACCGCGGCGATATGGAATGTGACAAAGGGACTGTCCCTTTGTCACATCGCCGCATTCGTTACTTGCCGAGCCAGTTTTTGAACCACCACTCCATGGAACGGCTCATCTCGGCCATAAAGGGACTCGTGTGCTTGCGGGTATAGATGTCCACGACGCGCTCCCCCACCTCGCGGGCATGCGGACGGAACATCGCGTCCATCTCGGCCACCTGCGCGTCCATGGTCGCAGCATCGGCGCGGCAGTAGCGCTCCTCGTGCACCAGGTTCACCACGGGGTGTGCGATTGCCGGGCGCTCCTTACGGGGCGTGCCGATGATGAGCATCGACAGCGGCATGGTATAGGGCGGCAGATCGAGCAGCTCGGCAACTTCCTCGGCATTCTCGACGATATCACCGATATAGCAGCTCCCCAGGCCCAGGGCCTCGGCGGCAACCACGGCGTTTTGCGCGGCGATCACGGCATCCTGAGCCGCGATGGCAAAGTCGCCCAAACCCGGCGCGCGGCGGGGCGCCTTGCCCGTGCGCTCGACAAACTCGGGCTCAAAGCAGCCCACGTGCTCAAACAGATCGATCCACTTGGCATAATCGACCACAAATATTAGTGCCCAGGGCGCCTTGGCAATCATGGGTTGGTGGTCGCACAGGTCGGCCAGGCGGTCCAGCGTAGCCTGCTCGCGGATGCTCACGATGGAATACATCATCATGGCGCCCGCCGACGGTGCGCGACTCGCCGCATGCAAGATCGCCGCCCGCTGCTCGTCGGTCACCGCTACGGGACGGCCGTCGTCATCACGCGCGAAGGCACGCGTGGAGGAACGGTGCTCCAACGTGTCCAGCACCGCATTGCCCGTCGTCTCGACCGGATAGCCGCACGTATCCACGCCTGCAGCTCCGCCGCAGTACTCGGCACCCGTCATACAAACCCGCTCGCTCATCGCCCTACCCTCGCCAATTCTTTAAGAAGCCTTTACGTTTCCGTGTAATTCCCGTCCATTATCGCGCAGGTCGCCACTACATTGCGCCACACCGCCGCACATGCGCGTTAATATGGCTGGTTGTTGTGCGCAGCCCGCAAATGCAGCGCATATTTAGGTAACAATCGGGTAAACCCCCGCTTTCGTAGGTTTTAAGTTTGTGAGGAGTCTCAGCATGTTCGCTGCCGCCATCTCGCTCGTCGGTCTTGCGGCGACCGTCTACCTTGTCTTGCGCGAGGCCAAGGCCATTCGCGCTCAGTCGGGCACCGTTGCCAAAAGCGCTCTTGGGTGGAGCGTCGCCTTCGGTCTTTTCCAGGTCTTTTTGACCATTTGGGGCGCCATTGGCCTCGTCGCCCAAAACGAGCCGCTCGCCTTTGTGATGCTCATCCTGACCAACGCCATCCTCACCGGCTGCGCCTGGGCCAGCATCGCACGTGACCGCATCGCCCCGCGCGTCTTTGCGTTCGCCGCGCCCGACGCCCCCGCCCCCACCGGCAAGCTCGCCCGCCTGCGCGGCGCCTTTGCGGGCAAACCGCTCGTCGCCGCCGTCCTGTGCCTGCTGCTCGCCGGCGTCTTTGCGCTGCTGGGCATGGAGGTCTCGTCCAACCACGACTTTACCTGGGTCTACCCCCTGTGCATCCTGCTCGAGTGGGCCATCATCACCACGCTCATGGTCGGCCTGTTCTTCCTGTTTCAGCGCCATGGCGCAGCTCCGGCCGTCCTGGCCTTTGCCCTCTTTGTCCTGGGCATTGCCGAGTTCTTCGTCATCACGTTTAAATCCATGCCCATCCAGCCGGGCGACCTTTCGGCCATCTCCACCGCCGCCGCGGTCGCCGGCAACGGCTACACCTTCTCCATCTCGCTGTTCTGCGTGCTGTCCATGGGCTTTACCGCCATCGCCATGCTGCTGTGCGAGTACGCCGGCCTGGTGGCACCGCACCGTCAGAAGGGTGCCGTCAACGCCAAGCGCATGCTGCTCACCAACCTGCTCGTGGCAGTGCTGTGCCTGAGCGGCGTGACCGCGCATGTTACGCTCATCGACTACTACAACACCCTCGGCATCACCGTCTACACCTGGCGCCCGCTCGAGAGCTACTGGCGCGAGGGCTACCTGCCCGCTTTCATTAGCGCAGCGCAGTCCATCAAGCCGCCCAAACCCGCCGACTACTCCGTCGACGATGCCAAGGCAACGCTCAAAAAGTACGCCAAGGCCTACGACAAGTCCGACGCGGCCAAGAGCGACGAGCGCGCCGCCGCAAAGGAACAGTTCGACAGCGAGAAGCCCACGGTCATCGCCATCATGAACGAGACCTTCTCGGATCTGTCGATCTACCAGAACATGCGCGCCGGCTACGAGGGTCCGCAGTACTTTAAGAGCCTGTCCAACTGCCTCAGCCGCGGCAAGCTCTATGTGAGCGCCTACGGCGGGGGCGGTACCGCCAATACCGAGTTTGAGTTTATGACCGGCAACTCCATGGCCAACCTGGGCTCGGGCGTGTACCCCTACACCATCTACAACATGGAAACGACCGGTAATCTGGCAGAGCAGTTCAAATCGCTCGGCTATTCCACCACGGCCATGCACCCCAACCACGCGACCAACTGGAACCGCGAGAACGTCTACAAGGACTTTGGCTTTGACCAGTTCCTGTCTATCAACGATTTCCAGGGAGCCGACACCCTGCGCGGCATGGTGACCGACCAGGCTACCTACGACAAGATTCTTGAGCTGCTCGACCAGAACGCCGATCCGCAGTTTATCTTCGACGTGACCATGCAGAACCACTCGGGCTACGATACGGGCCTGCTGCCGGTCGACAAGCAGATGCACCTGAACATCGACACGACCGACCTGGACGCCAAGACCGTCGAGGACGGCACGCTATCCGATGTCGACGAGTATGTCTCGTGCATCGAGCAGTCCGACCAGGCGCTGCGCTACTTCCTCAACGCCTTGAGCAAGCTCGACCGCAAGGTGGTCGTGGTGTTCTGGGGCGACCATCAGCCGTTCTTCCCGTCCAAGTTCAACGACAAGTGGTTTACCGGCGAGGACGACGCCACGCATCAGGAGCGTCTGTGGCAGACCGACTACATCATCTGGGCCAACTACGACGTTGCCGGTTGCAGCCAGACGAGTGAGGTCGACGACCTGTCCACCAACTACCTGTCCACGCAGCTCATGCAGCTGATCGGCGCCCCGCTTTCCGACTACCAGAAAGCGCACATGACGCTGCGCGAGTCGCTGCCCGCCATCAACTCCGTCGGCTACGAGGACGCCAGCCTGCGCTGGGCGCTCTCCTCCAACGTCACCGGCGACGACGCCGCAGCAGCAGCCGCCACCAAGGCGCGCGAGGATTACGCCAAGATGCAGTACTACGAGATGTTCCGCGACGGCAAGAACGTCTACACCGAGCACTTCCAGACCGAGGCCAACGAAACCGACCCCAACCTGGCGCCAGGTACAACCAAGATCAAGTAGCGGGTCACTCATAACTGAAACGTCTGTCCGGGCGGAGGCATATAAGGTTCCCTGCTCGGACAGTCCTGCGCAAGACGGGGGCCACATTAAGTGGCCCCCTTTGCGTGCGGAACTCGCGATGAACCTTATATGCCTCCGCCCGGACAGACGCCTTGTTGTTGGAACGCGGCTTGTCATGGGGGTATCCGCTAAACATATATAAGTCGAAGGCCACGTCATGTGGCCTTTTTTGCATCCGGAAACCGTGTCCCAGAATTCACGTCCGGAGCGGGATGCAGTTTCCGCTTGTGGCTCCGTTGGGAAACTCCATCCCACTCCGATCGCAAATTCCGGGTCGCATTTTCCGCCAGAGCCCTCAACCGGAAACTGCATCCCACTCCAAAGGCAAATTCCTGGACGCACTTTCCGAAACCCCATCCATTCGGAAAGTGCGTCCCACTCTGCATACATCCAGCGAACGCATGCGAGTGTGTCGTCCGGGACGGTCTCGTCATCGGGGTGATGGAAAATGTCACCCCAAACGCTTGCCACGGTTGCGCCTATGAGTGTCAAGAAAAAAGCCTCGAGAATTTCGAGGCTTTCACATTTGTATTGTTTTGCACGAAGGACCGCGAACGACGAAGCTACTCGCCCAAAACGGCCTTTTTGGCGGCTGCAGCCATGTTATCCAGATCTTCCTTGGTGGGATGGTCCTTCGCGGCAACCCAGTTGTCGAGCAGCATCTTAAATCGGGCGTTGTCGGGATCTTGCTCGAGCATGGCCTCGTAGCGCTGCTTGACCGCGGGACCCATCTTGCCCTGGCACATCGCCCAGCCCGCAAGCTCGGCATCCCCAGCCAAATTGGAAGTCACGCGATCAATAATCTGCTGGTAATAGCTCTGGTCGGCCCCAAAACCGCAGGTGCCAAACAGGAAGACGCGCTTGCCGCGCAAGGCGGAGAGCAACGCCGCGACCGAAGGCGTGCACGCGCCCTTGTCGCACCAAAAACCGACGAGCACCGTGTCGGCCGCGCAGGCGCCCTGCGCCTCGAGCGCAACCTGATCTGCATCCGCATCGTCGCTCAACGCCGCGGCATGGACAAACTCAACACCCGCAGCCTGCAGCGTACGCTTGATCGCACCCGAAACCATCCTGGTATTACCGCTCTTGCTGTTAACCACCAAAGAGCACGTCATAGTCACGTTGCCTCGTATCCCCCAAAACTAAAGCCACTAATGCAATTTATTAGATGAATATCTTAGTACTAACGTGTCAGATGTAAACCACCGTCTGTCGATTGATTAATTTGCCCCACGGGCTTGCTCACTGGGCGAATTGGCTGCGGTAGAGTTCGGCGTAGAAGCCGCCTGCCGCGAGCAGTTCGTCGTGCGTGCCGCGCTCGATAATCTCGCCGTCGCGCATCACTAGGATGCAGTCGGCATTGCGGATCGTCGACAGGCGGTGCGCCACGACAAAGCTCGTGCGGCCGGCCATGAGCTCGTCAAATGCCGCCTGCACCTGCAGCTCGGTGCGGGTATCGATGCTCGAGGTGGCCTCGTCCAGCAGCAGAATCGCCGGGTCGGTGAGCATGACGCGCGCGATGCACAGCAGCTGCTTTTGGCCCTGGCTAAACGTGCCGCCGTCCTCGCCGATCACCGTGTCGTAGCCGTCTGGCAGCTGCACGATAAACTTGTGCGCGTGCGCGCGCTTGGCGGCCTCGATAATCTGCTCGCGCGTGGCGTCGGGACAGCCGTAGGCGATATTGTCCGCCACCGTACCCTCGAACAGCCACGTATCCTGCAGCACCATACCAAAGGCGCGGCGCAGGCTTGCGCGCGTGTAGTCACGCGAGGAACGGCCATCGACCGCAATGCGGCCGGCGTCGATATCGTAGAAGCGCAGCAGCAGGTTGATGAGCGTCGTCTTGCCGCAGCCCGTGGGACCGACCAGGGCAAAGCGCATGCCGGGCTTGGCCTCGATGCAGATATCCTGCAGCAGCTTGCGATCGGGCACGTAGCTAAAGTCCACATGCTCAAAGGCGACCTCGCCCTGCGGGGCAGCAAGTTCCACGGCATCCGCCGCATCGGGCTCCTGCTCGCGGGCATCGAGCAGCGCAAACATGCGGCGCGCCGAGGCGTACGCGGTCTGGATCTGCGTAATGACGTTGGTGACCTCGTTGAAAGGCTTGGTGTACTGGTTGGCGTAGGACAGGAAGATCTGCACGCCGCCCACCGTAAGCGCCGCGGGCACGCCCGTGATCACGCCCGCGCAGCCGATCACGGCGACCACGGCGTAGATGATGTTATTGATAAAGCGCGTGCCGGGGTTGGAAAGCGAACCCATAAACTGCGCGCGCTCGCCCGCGGTGTAGAGCTCGGCATTGAGGGTATCGAAGCGCTGTTGAGCGTGCGGGCCGTAGGCAAAGGCGTCGACAAGCTTTTGCTCGCCTACGTACTCCTCGATATGGCCGCCGAGCTGCCCTTGAATACGCTGCTGTGCCGTAAAGCTTTTGTTGGAGAGCTTGGCAATAGCGCCGGCTGCAAAAATGGAAAGCGGCGTGACGAGCACCACCACGAGCGTCATGGTCAGGTTAATGGAGAGCATAAACGCGAGCGTGCCCACAATGGTGATGACGCCGGTGAAGAGCTGCGTGAAGCCCTGCAGCAGACCGTCGCCCACCTGGTCGACGTCGTTGACCACACGGCTCATAAGGTCGCCGTGAGCATGGCTGTCGATAAAGCTGAGCGGCATGCGGCTGAGCTTGTCGCTCGCCTCCACGCGCATGTCACGCACCGTTTCGTAGGACAGGCGGTTGACGCAGTAGCCCTGCAGCCACTGGAAGGCCGCAGCTCCCACCACGACGAGCGCGAGTTTGGTAACGAGCGGCAGCAGCGCATCGAAGTCCACCTGGCCCGCGGCAACGATCAGGTCGATGCCCTCGCCAATGAGGATGGGTGTGTAGAGCTGCAGGACCACCGAGACGGCGGCACTCACAAACGACGCCGTAAACGAGATACGATGCGGACGGACGTAGCCCATCAGGCGGCGGGTCACCGCACCCACGGGATAGCGCTCGGGATCGCCGGGCTGGCGCGGACCGTCGCCCAGGTCGTTGAGGTTATCGTTACCGGACACGTTGGCCGTCATCGTGGCGACCGAACCGGAAGAAGTGTACGGATTCATTTAGCAGCCCTCCTTTGCGCAAGTGGATGCCGGGGCAGCCGGGACAGACGCGGGCGTCGCGCTCCCCTGCTGACCCTCGAGCTCCTCGCGGCGCAGCTGCGACTGGCAGATCTCGCGGTAGAGCTGGCAGGTCGCGTACAGCTCGTCATGCGTGCCCAGGCCGGCCAGCTCGCCGTCGTCCAGCACCAGAATCACGTCCGCGTGGCG
>CAJLLB010000017.1 GCA_905207425.1 uncultured Collinsella sp. | reverse complement strand
GGTATCGAGGATGTTGACGCAGGCGCCGTTGTAGGTGAACTGCAGCACCGAGGAGGTAACGGAGATACCGCGCTCCTTCTCGATGTCCATCCAGTCCGAGACGGCATGCTTGGCCGAGCTCTTGCCCTTGACCGAGCCGGCAGTCTGGATGCTGCCGGTATAGAGCAGCAGCTTCTCGGTAAGTGTGGTCTTACCGGCGTCCGGGTGGCTGATGATCGCGAATGTGCGGCGCGACGAGATTTCATCCGACAGGCTTGCCATGCGGATCCTTTCTTGCATTGAGTGCATTACGTCGTTGTAACCGCACTATTGTAGCCGCGAAATCCCGCTCTAGAGCGCCTATCAGGACAAATTCATCAGTTGGGGCCTGGGTAGCCGGCCCAATCAGCATTTGCCTCTTGCGTAACTGTGCATAGTGTATATATACTGTGCTTACCGGTTATATACACGTGTAGCCCAACAGCTAAGGAGCCGCTGTGGACATTATCCTATCCAATTCGAGCGACAAGCCCATCTACGAGCAGATATCCTCGCAGGTCAAAGCTCAGATCCTTTCGGGCACGCTCGCCGCGGGAGCCAAACTCCCCAGCATCCGCGCACTCGCGAGCGACCTGGGCGTGAGCGTCATCACCACCAAGCGCGTCTACGCCGATCTGGAGCAGCTCGGGTTTATCTGTACCGTGCAGGGCAAGGGCTGCTTTGTTGCCGACGGCAACCAAGAACTCTTGCGTGAAAACCAGCTCTGCCATATCGAAGAGCTGCTTACGCAGGCGGCAGAACAAGCCGAAGCCCTGGGCGTCACGCGCGACAAACTGCACGAGATGCTCGACCTGGTAGCCCCCGAAACCATGCAGTAGCCATCTGCAAGAAAGGCTATACCATGCAAAACTTGCTTGAACTCAAAGGCATCTCACGCACTGTAAGCGACCGCTTTTCACTGCGCGACGTCACGCTTGCCGTGGAGCCTGGCCAGATCGTCGGCTTTGTTGGTGCCAACGGTGCTGGCAAAACAACGACGATTCGAGCTGCTCTCGGGCTTATAAAGCTCGATGCCGGCGAGGTGCGCCTGTTTGGGCAGCGCTGTGGCGCCGACGCGCCCGATGAGACACAGCGTTGTCTACGTGCCCGTGTCGGCCTCGTGCTGGACACGTGCCCCTTCCCTTCAACGCTCAAGGTGGGCCAGATCGAGGCACTCGTAGGCCCGGCGTACCCCACGTGGGACCGCAAAACGTTCGCCGGATTCATCGACCGATTTGGCCTCGATCCCAAGACAAAGGTCAAGGACCTCTCCCGCGGCATGGGCATGAGGCTGCAGCTTGCCTGCGCACTCAGCCACAATGCCAAGCTGCTCATTTTGGACGAAGCCACCGCGGGCCTCGACCCCATGGCGCGCGAGGAGCTGCTCGACGAGCTGCTCGCCTTTGTTTCCGACGGCCAGCGCAGCGTGCTGCTCTCGAGCCATATTACTTCCGACCTTGAGCGCGCTGCCGACCGCGTCATCTGCATCGATAACGGCTCGATTGTGTTTTACCTGCCGCGCGAGGACATTACCGACCGAGCCGGCATCGCCCACTGCACACAGGCACAAGCCGTCGAGCTTATGGCTTGCGTCGAAGACGCCCGTGCCGCCCACCACGCCTATAGCGTTGACGTGCTCGTGCCCAACCGTCGCGAGGCGCTCGAGGCCTTCCCCGAGATTCCCTGCGACCGGGCAACCATTGATGACTATCTTCGCCTCATGCTGAAAGGGGCTTCAAAATGAAACGTGCCTTTATGTCTGAGCTCGCCATCGTCCGCACGCTTGTCCCGAGCATCGCGGGCGTCGGCCTGTTCATATTCGTCGTACTGACCCTCGCCAACGCATCGGACGGTGACTCCGGCATGAGTGCCGGCGCCTGCGCGGTCAGTGCCATGTCGCCCATCATGGCCATGAGCTCGCTGGCCGGCTTCGACAATCAAAATGGCTGGGAGCGTTATCGGGCGACGTTGCCCTTCTCGCGCAAAGACATTATTTGTGCCCGCTACCTGTGCATCGTTGTCTTCTCGGCCATCATGGCCTGCGCCGCCGTGCTTTTGAACATCATCGTCCTTCCGCTCTTCAACAGTGCGGGCGTGACCTCGACAGGACAAACCGTCTTTGAGATCGCAATAGCCTCGGCAGCATCGATGCTCATCTCCCTCATGATGGTGTTTTTGGCACAGCCGCTGTTCTTTCGATTTGGACACATGGAGGCGCTGCGCCTATCCGTTGGCCTGTTTGCCCTGCTCTGGTGCCTTGCCATTGCCACGTTGAGCTCCTCCAACCCCATCAGCAACTGGCTTATGTCGAATGCCGGGGCAAATCCCGATCCCACCGTCCTTGGCTGTCTGTGTGCAGGAATTGCAGTACTGGCGCTCGCACTATGTGCAATCAGCTGCACCGTCAGCACCAAGGTTTACCGAGCACGCGATTTGTAAGCACGCGAGTCTCGATCTACGAAGGGCGTGATCGCCCCCTCCCCGCCAATCCGTGGCAAACGGCATGTCCCCGGCGTGCGCCACCGTACTACTTGCGCAGCGGCTTGGGCAGCGGAATGCCAGCGGCGATAACGGCGGCGATGATCATGCAGACGATACCCTTGAGTGGGAAGCACATGAGCAGCAGGCCCACGACCATGACCGGCTGACGCATGACCGCACCCATCGTCGATGCCGTGCAGACGGCGACGCAAAATACCGGATCGGCGCCGGTGAGGATGGCAAGGCCGTAGCCCAGGCTTACGCCCGAGAAGATGACGGGAAAGAAATGGCCGCCGCGCCAGCCCATATTGATGAGGGCGGGGGTCAGCATGGCCTTAACCAGACCGGTCGCGATGAGCACGCCGGCGGGGATGGTCAGATAGGTTTCCATGAGCACGTCGGCCTGCGTCTCGCCGGCAAACATGGTGAAGGGCAGAGCCGTACCGCAGGCGGCAAGTACCAGACCGGCCAGCATTGCCTTGGCGATGGGGCGCTCCCCCATCGCGTGCGCCAGGGCCTCGCTCGCGTGCTCCGAAACAAAGTACAGCCAGCCGCAGACCGTACCGACGAGCGACAGGGGGATAAGCCAGGCAAGTTCCAGGTTGCCCACCTCGGCGGACTCGAACCTGGGCATGCCCATGCCGCCGCCCACAAGCTGGCCAAGCAGCAGGTAGGCACCCAGACCGCTGGCAATCGCAATGCCATAGACCACCGTCTTTTGCGCCTTGGGCAGCTTGATGGTGATCTCGTCGGACGCGGACTCATTGTGGGCGTCTTCGCCCTGGCCGTCAGCGCTACCGGCGAGCGGCGCCACAAAGCCAAAGACGGGCGCGGTAAAGAGCGCCGTCAGGGCAGCCTGGGTACCCAGCAGTGTGAGCTCCCTAAACTCGGCGCCAAAGCGGCGCATGCGGTCGCCAACCCAGCTGCACAGACCCGCGATAACGCCGGTCAGGCCCGCCTCCGGTCCAATACTTCCGCCAAACAGCAGCGGCAGCAATGCCGCGAGCGAAAGCTTGCCCAGGTTGTCGTACGGGTAGCGCCCATCTTGCTTGACCTTAGCCATCACCTGATTGAGGTTATCGGTCTTGGCGCCCGTAAGCTTTTCGTACAGACCGATTAACAGGCCGCCCAGCAGGCAGACAAAAAACGGGTACGGCAGAAAGCCAAACGGGCCGCTGGCGAGCTCGGGCGAAGCGACGCCCAGTGCGTGCGGGATCTCAGTCCATAGATAGTCGATGCCGTGCTCCATCGCAAAGAAGAACAGCCAGACTGCGGCGCCCGCGAGTGCGCCGGTCACGGCAACGCTAACTAAAAACAGCACGCGGTTTGTGGGTTTGGCAAGGTTATCCATCGGGTCCTCCCGCGGTCAAAGTCGACATAGATGCGTTTTATTGTAGAGCGAGCGTCGCCCGAACGAGCCAACCATCTGCGCTGCAAACGGCACCATTGGGAGTCATAGTGGGGCAGGCTCAAGCCTTATCCGTTGATAATCGAGGCGATCTCGCGCAAATCGTCGGCAAAGTAGATGCCGTGCTGGCGCCTCGGGCTCGAAAGCCCTTTATCAATCATGTGCCCGAGCAGCGCCTTGAGGTCGTTGTAGTAACCGTCCAGGTTATACAGGATGCACGGAGCACTCAGGTGCCCCAACGACACCGCGGACATAACCTCGGCAATCTCCTCGAGCGTGCCCGTCCCGCCGGGAAAGGCAATGAAGGCATCACCAAGCTCGATCATCTTGGCTTTACGCTCGGCCATATCGCTCGTCACGATGAGGTCGTCGATTCCGTCATGTTGAAACTCGGCCTCGATAAAAAAGCTCGGCTCAACACCCGTCACATGTCCACCTGCCTCGAGTACGCTATCGGCGAGCGCGCCCATCAGTCCCGACTTGGACCCGCCGTATACCAGCGCGTGTCCGTTGGCGCCAATCCAGTTGCCCAGCTCCTGCACCGCGGGCAGAAACGCCGGGTCATTACCGACGCTGGCACCCAGATACACGGTGATATTCATATTCAGTCCCCCTCGTCGTGACGCGCGACGTCCGTTCTAGCGTTGGCGTCGGCGATATTCGCGCACGCGGCGCGACAGGTCGGCGAGCTCGTCACGATCGAGTTCCTCCAAATGCTCAAGATCGTCCATAAAGCGCGCCATGGTGTCCTTTTGGCGCAGCTTGATGAGCGTATTGCAGTAGTTCACCGCCACGCCCGTAAGCATGGCGATATAGAAGATACTGATGACGCTTAGGATGACGGTAATGCCGCGGGCAACCGGCGTTTCTGCCGGGATATCGCCAAAGCCGATCGTCGAGACCGTCTCAAAGCTAAACCACAGGCCATCACCAAAGGTGAGGGTCGTAGGCTCGGACAGCCAGACAGCCGTCGAGCACAGCAGGTAAAAGATAAGAAACAGGCCCGTGATGCGTGCAAAGCCAGCCTGTCGCAGCACATCGGCAAGCGTCCTCAACCTGTTCATCGCGACCCCTTTTCCCAGACACCCAATCTCGTTCGCTCGGTATTGTCCCACAACCGGCAGTTAGGGACGTTCCTTTTGTGCCAGCAGAAAGGGACTGTCCCCAACTGCCGGGCGGGAGCGTTTAGCGGTGCAGCTGCCGACTGGGCAGGCTGAGCTGGTATCCTTATGCGGTAATGTCTCGATTCGTTAGGATTGCACGTGAGAGCTGCCACTGTCCTTCGTTCAGTTATATATCGCGCCCTGACCATTGTGCTTGCCGCGCTTGCCGTGCTGAGTTCTATCGCGCCTGTCCAGGCTTTTGCCGATGACTCTAGTCAGCAAGTCAAGACGGTCCGCGTTGGTTGGCTCGTCAGCAACGAGGGCTTCCAAGACGGCACCCCCGGCGAGCGTCTCTCGGGATGGGGTTACGAGTACCTCCAGACCCTGTCATACTACACGCCCGGCTGGCGGTACGAATACGTCTCCGGCACCTTCACCGAGCTTATGGACATGCTCGAGGCGGGCGAGATCGACCTCATGCCCAACATCTCCTACTCCGAGGAACGCGCCCAAAAGCTGCTCTTTTCCTCGAACCCCGAGGGCACCGAGCGCTACTACATCTACGCCAGGCCCGACCGTGACGACCTCGCAAAGGGTGACCCTCAAGCACTTCAAGGTCTCACTATCGGCTGCAACCGCGGTGTTATGCAAACCCTCGTCGGCCAGCAGTGGCTCGCCAACGAAGGCATTACCTGCACCTATAAAGAAATCGACACTGGCGGTGCCCTCTTTGACGCACTCGCAAACAACGAGGTCGACGCCATCATCATGAACGACACGATCTCGTCGCCCAGTGCCTCCCCCATGTTCTACATTGGTTCGAACGACTACTATCTTGCCGTTCCCAAAAGCCGCCCCGACCTGATGAACGACATCAATGCCGCCATGACGGCAATCGCCCGCGTCAACCAACGCTATAACGACGAAGTCAAATCTAGCTACTCGGCCCAAAACAGCGGTTCATCATCGCTCAACGGCCCCGAATGTTCCTGGCTCAAAGCAAACAACAACACCATCACGCTCGGCTACATTACGGGCAAACTCCCCTACTGCAACGAGGACGAAGACGGCGAAATGGAAGGCTCGCTCGCATCGCTTGCGACGACGCTACACGATAAATTTGGCATTACGGTCAAAACCGTCGCCTTTGATAGCTACAAGATGATGTCAAAGGCCCTGTCAAAGGGAAGCATAGCCGTTGCGCTGCCGGTATACCGAGATTACTGGTTTGCCGAGCAAACAGGCGTTGTGCAGTCGATATCGTTGGGGACCATATCCCTCACCGCCATCTACACCGGCAGCAACCTGAACAAAGACCTTCAGAACATCGCCTGTACCAAATCATCGTTTGTCAACAAAAATGCACTTGAAAGTCTGTTCCCCACAGCGACCGTGACCGAATACCAATCCGACGATGAAGCGTTCGACGCCCTCAGGAAGGGAACGGCGCACTGCATCGTCGCTCCCAGTTCACGCGTAAAAACCATCGGTGACCGTTATGATCTCGAGGACTGCGAGACGGTCGAGCTCCCTGACACCTGTGAGCTCTCGTGCTGGATTTCGCGCGGAAAGCCCGAGCTGCTGGGAATCATCAACAAGGGCATCATCAATGCCGGAGAATCGCTCTCCGCAAGTAATTACTCCTCCACGTCGTACACGGCCCAGGAATCCAACACGCTTCAATTCCTTTATCGCAACCGCACCGCCATTGCAGCTACCCTCATCGGTATGTTGTCGGTCGGCATCGTCCTGCTCATCTGGGCGCTCGTGCGCGCTCGAACCGAGCGCAAAAAAGCCGATGCTGCCAACGCCGCTAAGACGGCATTCCTCACGCGCATGAGCCACGACATCCGTACGCCGCTCAACGGTATCCTGGGCCTTATCGAAATTGAAGAATTGAAGGAAGGCGATATGCAAGTCGCCCGCGAGAGCCGTGCCAAGGCGCGCGTTGCCGCCAATCACCTGCTCTCGCTGATCAACGACATCCTCGAGATGGGAAAAATCGAAGACCGCAAGCTAACACTGGAACATGCGCCTTTTAACCTCAAAGAGCTTTGTGACGATACGCTGGTGCTGTGCAAGCTCCGCGCGTCCAGTAACGGCATCACCATGCAGGACAATAGTCTGCCGTACGCCACGGGGCCATACGTAATCGGCAGTCCCACCCATATCCGACAGGTCATGATCAACCTGTTAGACAACAGCATTAAGTACAACAAGCACGGCGGCTCCGTCACCTTTAGTTCACAGACCAAGCCACTCGATAACGGGCGCGCGCTCTTTTGCTTTAGCGTTTCGGATACCGGCATTGCCATGGCTCCCGAGTTTTTAAAGCATATCTATGAGCCGTTTGCCCAAGAAGGTGACGATGCGCGCAGCAAGTTCCAAGGAACCGGCATGGGCATGCCAATCGTCAAGTCGCTTATTGAACTGATGGGCGGCACCATCGAAGTCACCAGCGAACTCCATGTGGGCACCACGTTCTACGTGGAAATTCCGCTCGATATCGACAAGAACCCCCGGGCGCGGGCGAATACGGTCGAGAGGGCGCTCGACTGCTCGCTCGCCGACATGAACGTGCTGCTCGCCGAAGACAACGAATTGAATGCCGAGATTGCCCAGGCGCTGCTAGAATCCGAGGGCGTCGTGGTCACCCGCGCCGTCAACGGCAACGAAGTCGTCGATCTGTACCTGTCTCATCCCGCCGGCAGCTTCGATGCGATCCTGATGGACATTATGATGCCGGACATGGACGGTTACGAGGCAACCCGCGCGATTCGCCTGAGCGAGAAGGTCGATGCAGCCGATATCCCCATCATCGCGCTCACCGCCAATGCCTTTGCCGAGGACGCCAAGGCGGCACACGACGCCGGCATGAACGCCCATCTGTCCAAACCGCTCGACTTTAACAAGCTCAAAAACATACTCGCCCGCATCAAGAAAAACGGATCCGTTTCGCTATAGTTTGTGCTCAACCACCACGCACGACCAGAAAGGAAGCCAACGATGTTTAGGCCCTTACGTCGAAAGAAACGCGCCATCACTGACGAGGAAGCGCGCGAACTGCTCGCTACCTGCAAGCGCGGCGTCTTTGCCGTCAACGGCGACGATGGCTACCCGTACGCCATTCCCGTCAACTACTTCTTTGACGCCGAGCACGACAAGATTTATTTCCATGGCGCCAAAGCCGGCCACAAGGTCGACGCACTCAAGCGCGATGACAAGGTCTGCTTTACCGTTTACGGCAACGAGTGGCACAAGGACGGTGACTGGGCTCCCTACGTTATGAGTACCGTGGTCTTTGGCCGCTGTCGCCTGGCGAACGACACTCCCGCGTTTATCGAAGACAAAGTCCGCCAGCTCGCCCTTAAGTACTACCCTTCTGCCGAAGAAGTCGAAGAGGAAATCGCCAAAGACATCAAGGGCGTCCAGCTCTACGAGATTTCGATTGAGCATCTTTGCGGCAAGCAGATTCAAGAAAAGTAAGCCCCTCAGCAGGCCTCATCAATAATAATATGGCCCGGTTCCAACCCACCTTGGAACCGGGCCATATGCTTATGAAGCGTCGGCGGCGATGTGCACTAGCGCCTCGACGAGCTCTTGCGAGCTCACAGGTTTGCTCAGGTGCGCGTTCATGCCCGCCTCACGCGAAAGCCTACGGTCGTCGGCAAAGGCGTTGGCACTCACGGCGATAATCGGCGTGGTCGCGGCATCCTCGCGATCGAGTGCTCGAATCTGACGCGTGGCCTCAAGGCCATCGATGCCAGGCATCATGATGTCCATCAACACCACGTCGTACTCGTGCGGTGCGCTCGCGGTAAACATCTCGACGGCAGACTCACCATCCTTAGCATGCGTCACGATGGCACCGGCACGGCTGAGCGTAAACTGCGCGATCTCGGCATTCAGATCGTTATCCTCTACGAGCAAAACGCGCAAGCCCTGGAGCGCATCGCCGTCTCCCGCATCCGCGGGAACTGCCTGAGGAATCTCGGAGCGGTCGCACTTCTCGAACGGCAGGCGAATGGTAAACGTCGTCCCCTGCCCCAAGACACTCGTAAAGCTCATGGTTCCGCCCATAAGCTCGACCAGCTGTTTTGCGATAGGCGCGCCCAGGCCAGTTCCCGACGAAGCGCCTTCCACCTGCTGCTCCTCGCGGCAAAACGGCTCGTAGAGGTGCTTTTGGAACTCCTCGCTCATGCCAATACCGTTGTCGGCGATCGTGTATTCATAGACGGGGACGCCATCCGCTGGCTCCACCTCGCGGCACACCAGGCGGACATAGCCGCCCTGGCGGTTGTACTTGACGGCATTGCCGGCAATATTGAGCAACAAACGCTTGAGGTGCGTCACGCTCACCCGCGCATAGGGATGATTAAGCGTCTGCTGGTCGGAGATAATTGTCACCAGACGCTCCTCGGCCTGGCGCTCCAGAATATCGCGCACTTCACAGTTGAGGGCCACCAAATTTATGGGCACGAGGTTCAGGTCGACCTGCCCGCTCTCCAGGCGACTCATATCGAGCGCCTCGTTGGCAAGGTCGAGCAGCAGTCCCGATGCCGTCCAGATTTTTGAGCGGCACTCAGTCTGCTTTTGCAGATCGTCCGCATTGGCATCGCCAACCTCGACCATGCCGCGAATGCCGTTGATGGGCGTGCGCAGATCGTGGCTCATGCGACGCAGAAACTCCGTCTTTGCCGAGTTGGCAGACGAGGCCTCACGCGCCGCCTTTGCCAGCTTGTCGCCATAGTCGCGCTCCTGCTGCAGCAAGTCCGTCAAACGTCGACGATCAGCGCGGCGACGCACCGTCACAACAACGGCTATAACACCGCCGTAGAGCACCAGCACGCCGGCGGCAACAGCCGCGGCGACCTCAAAGTAGCGCTGCGCCGAGGCATAGGTGTACACATAGAATTTGTGCGCTTTTCCAAATGTGCCCAAATACCACTCGCCGTCGGCGTTAACCAATCTGACCTTACCAGCCAGGCATCGATCCTTAATACCGTCGACAATAAAGACATCCGTCGCAGGCAGATCGAACACGCCCAATACGGTGGGTTCAACGGCATTGGTCGCAACGACCTTGCCGTCGCTTTCGATCACGATATTGCCGCTATCGATGGTTTCATAGCCATCAAGCAGGCTCTGCAGTTTGAGTGTATTGCTTGCAACCGCTTTCGCGCTCTGATGCCTTACCGCGATAACGATGCCCTCGCCATCCTGCCGAGTCACGCAGCCAATGTCTGCAACCGAATCATCCGCAAGCGTAATACTATCGGTATAAGACTTAAGCGGATGGGTTGCCACCTCCAACACGGGCGCTTCTTTGAGATACGTAGCAAGCGACTCGTAGCCCACGCCATCCGTCGAGGACTCGGACACCAAGTTGCCCGATGCGTCCGTCACGATCAGCGCACTCACGTTGAACTGGTCAGCATATTGCTCCAGCGCGGCGTTATCCACCGAGCCGTCGCGCTCCATATCGCGCGCCGCCTCTCCGGCGATCTCCATAACGCGAATCAGGTTTTTGGTCGTATAGGCGCTATTGAATGCATCGTAGGAAAGGCTCTGCGTCGCCACGTAATCGACAACGTCGGCAAAGCGCTGCTCGGCCTGGGCTGTCGTGTAACCGTAGCTCATCATGCCGGCAACAACCGAGAGCGCTATCCCCAACAGGGCGGCAATGAGCCATACCCATGCCGAACGATCGTCCCGCTCCTCTACGGCGTGGTCGGGCGCATCGATCATGACAGGCCCTCCGTATTCAAAAATGGTGCAGGGTCATCAAAGTACTTTGACACCAGGCGTTCCATGGTGCCATCGACAAGCATTTCTTGGTAGGCATGGGTGAGCTTAACGTCGATGCCGCGCGTATCGTTGAGATCGAAAGCGGTGCCCAAACCAACCTCCAGCAGCGGCTCATCCAAAATGCGATACGTCACACCATAGTCTTTTTCGTAGGTGAGCAGCGAAGACTCATGCGCGGCGATGGCGTCGACCAGGCCCTCGACGAGCGCCGGGTTCAGGCATGAGCGGTCCGAAAAGCTGTAGAGCTCCTTGATCTGCGGAACGTTTTCATTTGTACGATTGAGCAAAATGTCCTCGGGCTTGGTAGTGGACTGGACCGCCACAACCTTGTCCTCAAGATCGGCAAGCGTGTAGATATCGCTCTGGGGATCGACCGCGACTACCTGGCGGCTCGCAAGGTACGGGCCGGCCCAACGATACTCGTTCTCGCGACCCGTCATGCTAAAGCTGCCCATGACGCAATCGAGCTCGCCGCTCGCCAGCAGCTCTTTCTTCTTTTCCCAATCGATCAGCTGGTATTTTGGCTTGTAACCAATGCGGGCCAAAGCCTCGGTCAATATCTCGACATCCAGGCCAACGATATCGCCGTACTCGTCGGTATACACAAACGGTGGATAGAGGTCGCTGCCGACGTTGAGCGTCGTAAGGTCGTCGTCTTTGACTTGCGAGGCGTCCAGACCTTCTAATGCAGACGTCGAGGCTCCGTCATTCGACCCGGAACAGCCGGCTATCGCTACGACAAAGGCACACACTACCGCAAGCGCAACAAACAACGATATGGCAACCGAGCGGCGAGGTCTTTTCATCGAGCTCCAGACGATCCTATTCACGGACTGAAATGCTAAAAAAATAATAGCAAATGAAATCACTCGAGCGCCCAATGGTTACAGACGCCTTACCGTACGGGACCTTCCCGCCGACGCGGCAGAAGGCCCCGCGCGAAGCTCTCATTTACCGTGCATTAAAAACGTAGTGGTCCAGGCGGTCGCACGCCTCTCTCACGCGCGAAAGCGGCAGCGCCAGATTCACGCGAATGTGGCAGGGTCCGTGGAACGGGCGGCCGTCCTGATACCCCACGCCCACGCGCGCTCCCTCGTCGAGCAGCCACTGAATATCGCGGCCATGCTCGCAGCACCACTCGGCGCAGTCCAGAAACACCATGTACGTGCCCTGCGGACGCGAATAGGACACGCCCTCAAAATGCTCGTCCGCGTAATCGCAGAAGTACTCGATATTGCCGGCAAGCACCTGGTTGAGCTCGTCCACCCACTCATAGCCCTGCGGCTGGTAAGCACCGATAAGCGCATGCATGGAGAGGACGTTCATCTCGTTGTAGTGGGTCTTGTTGGACACGGCGCACACGCGGTCGCGCAGCGTCTCGTTATAGATGATGTGATAGCTGCCGACCAGACCCGCCAGGTTGAACGTCTTGCTGGGCGCGTAGAGGGCAACCGTGCGCATGCGGGCATCCTCGCTCACCGACTGCGTCGGGATATGCTTGTGCCCCGGCAGGATGATATCGGACCAAATCTCGTCCGAGATCACCACGCAATCGTGCTGGCGATAAATGTCCATGGCGCGCTCAATCTCGTCACGCTCCCACACGCGGCCGCAGGGATTGTGCGGCGAGCAGAACACCGCGGCATGGATGTGGTTTTGGGCGAGCTTGCGCTCCATGTCCTCAAAGTCCATGCGCCACACGCCCTGGTCGTCGAGCTTAAGCGGGCTGTGGACAATGCGATAGCCTGCGGCTTCGATAGACTTGGTAAAGCCGATGTAGGTGGGGCTGTGGACCAGCACCGCATCGCCCGGCTGAACATACGCACGCAGCGTCGACACGACACCGCCCAGCACGCCGTTTTCGTAGCCGATATGCTCAAGTGCCAGGCCCTCGACGCCATTGCGGCGACTCTGCCATTCGATGATGCGGTCGAAGTACTCGGAGCGCGGGTTAAAGTAGCCAAACATGGGATGCTGGGCGCGCTGAATGATGTGTTCCTGGACCGTGGGCACCGTGGCAAAGTTCATATCCGCCACCCACATGGGGATGCGGTCGAAGCCCTCGTCGGGTGCGTTCGGAGCCATACCGGGAATTTCACCCCAAGAGTCAACGGCGATAGAGTCCATGCCGTGGCGGTCGATAAGCAAGCTAAAGTCGTATTTCATGCTGAGCTCCCGTGCAAAGCGGATTGTTTCGGTAGGCGTTATTGTCCACCAGCGCGGGCGGTTTTGGCGCGGGGTTTGGCGTTGTTTTTGACGGATACGGACGGATGGTTAGTCCCGCGCGTCGCTGATGGCGGTTACCGTCAACCTGGCTCCGTCGACCGTAAACGATATGTCGAGCCCGGCGTAAGCCAAGTGGTAAACGCGGTTTGGCTCGTGCTTGCTGCCCGCGCGGCGCGGATCTTGGCGAAGAACCTCGACCAAGCCGGGGAGCTTTGCGGGCGAGACCATATCCTGCAGCGCTTGCGGAAACTCGACGTCGAGCTCTTGCCACGGCGCATCTTCAATCCAGCCGCCCGTCGCATCCGGGTGACAGTCGGCAAATGGAATGTAGGGCTTAATGTCGTAGATGGGCGTGCCGTCGCGCAGGTCGGCCCCCAGCACATGGATGATGGGACCATCGTCGGTGAGCTCGACACGATCGAGCTTGACACAGGTAAGACCGATGGGATTAGGGCGAAACGGACTGCGTGTGGCAAACACGCCCACGCGCTCGGCTCCACCCAGACGCGGCGGGCGCACGGTTTTCGACCATTTTGCGTTGGTGCCGGACCTGCCCCGCGTCTTGGCATCGGCGGCTATGTCCTTAGCCGTGCCGCCGGGCGTTCCGTTTTCGAAGCGCCAGAGCAGCCACAGGTGAGAGAAAGAATCCAGACCCTCAACCGCCGCACTGGAGGCAAATTCCGGCTCAAAGACGATGCGTCCCTGCAGATGGGGCGCCAAAAAGCTGTTGCGCGGAATGCCGAACTTCTGCGGCAGGTCGGTATGTATGTGTGCGATAGGTTCCATGCCGGTCATTGTACGGCATGAAGGCGTGAGGCGTTGTGCGCAATTCTTCGCCGCGGTCCTCCGTCGTGCAACCAACGGTTGCTTGGAAGGGCGCCTGCCGCCGCGTATGCTTAAGCCATCAACCAGCAGAAAGGAGCCGCTATGGCCTTTGCAGAAAAGCTCATCGCCGTCCGTCGCGCCCATCACCTTACCCAGGAGCAGCTCGCCGCCAAGCTCTTCGTCACACGCCAAGCCGTCAGCCGTTGGGAGCGTGGCGAGGTCACACCGGGCATCGACATGATGAAGCTCATTGCAGCCGTAACCGGAGAACCCCTGTCTCACCTGCTCGAAATGCCCGAGCACTATTGCCAGAGCTGCGGCATGACACTCACGCCCGACGACTGCGGCACCGATGCTGCGGGCACCGCGACCGACCATTACTGCAAGTGGTGCTACGACCACGGCAAGTACACCTACGAGACCACGATGGAGGCGATGATCGAGGACTGTGCCCCACGGCTGGCGCAAAACACCGGCATGTCGCTCGACGAAGCCGTCTCGCTCATGGGCGCCGTCCTGCCGCAACTGGAGCGCTGGCGCACCGTGCAGGAAAACGAGGAGCGCTACGGCGCCGAAGCCCGGAAGCGCTACGGCGCCGAGGCGATCGACGCAGCAAACGAAGCACTGCTGGACATGGACCCCGAGACATGGAACGACATGAAGGAACTTGAACGCGCTGTTCTGGGCCAGCTTTCGATTGCCATGGGCATTGACGACCCGGAGAGCAACGAGGCCCGCAAACTCGTCGCGATGCATCGCCGATGGATTGGCCTTAATTGGGGACACGAGCCCCAAGACGAAGCATACCTGGGCCTCACCCACGGCTATCTTGCCAATCAGCGCTTTATCGACTACTACGACAAGCCCTGCGGCACCGGAGCCACGGCGTTTCTGGTTCAGGCAATCGAGTCATTGACGCGCGCATAGACCGCGGCGGCTTTGGGTATTTCAATCAAAACCGCAACCGATTGGAGACCTATGGCTACTAATCATGAGCTCGTCCTCTACGTTATGACCGGCTGCCCGTATTGCATAAAGGTCAAGCGATTCCTTGCCGATAACGGTGTGACCATCCCCGAGCGCAATATCTCGACCGATTCCGATGCCGAGCAGACGCTTATCGCCGTCGGCGGAAAGCGCCAGGTTCCCTGCCTGTTCATCGACGGAAAGCCACTCTACGAGTCAAGCGACATCATCGCGTGGGTACAAAAGAACCTGCTCTAGTACGCGCGTTGCAACCGGCCCACCCCAACCCATACGGCCAAACATGTACACCAGCATCCAAAGTCGACATTTTCGACATCTTTGGATGCTGGTGTACAGCTATTTGTGGATAGTCGTTGGGGACGTTCTTAAATGACTAGTCGTTAAAGAACGTCCCCAACGACTAACTAGCCGTGGAAGCGGGCTATGGATGCAAGTGGCTGCTCGCGAAAGACGCGCTCGACGGCGGCGCGGTATTCGTCGACCTTTGTAGTCTTACGTACGAGCTTGTGAACGGTAGCGGGGTCGGCGAAAGCGCACTTGGCGTAGAACCACCACTCCTTCATACGAAAGACCGCATTGCCGCCAATCTCTTCTGCATAGGCCGCGAACAGTGTGTCGTGGAAGCGCTGCAGCTCAGCAGCCGTTGCAGCAGGGCCGCCCTTGACCATGCGAGCGAGCGCGGGATTCGCGAGCAAGCCGCGCCCCAGCATTACATGGCGCGTGCCGGGATAGGCCTCCACCAGCGCATCCATATCCTCAAGATCAAAAATGTCGCCGTTATAGGCCACGGGGAACGGCGCACGCTCCAGCGTTTCGCCATAGAACTCCTTGCGCGGCGAGCCCGTATAGCGGTCCTTTTGCACGCGCGGGTGCACAATCAGCTCTGCTAGCGGCATGCGGCAATACAGATCGAGCACACGTTCATACTCGTCATCGCGTTCCAACCCCAGCCTGGTCTTTACCGACACCGGCAACGGCGACCGCTCGCACACATCGCTTAAGAACGTCTCGAGCTCGTCGAGATTGCGCAAGAAACCCGAGCCCTTGCCCTTGGCAACAACCGTACCCGAGGGGCAACCCAGGTTGAGATTGACCTCGCGGTAGCCCATGTCGGCAAGCACTTGTGCCGCCCACACAAACTCGTCCGCATTCTTGGACATCAGCTGAGGCACCACGTTGAGCCCCTGGTTATTTGCAGGATCGATCTCCTTAAACGCCTTGCCGCCAAAGCGGTTTCCCACCCGCGGCGGCGGCAAAAACGGCGTGTAATAGCAATCGAGCGCACCGAAGCACTCCGCATGCACGCGACGGAACACATGCCCGGTAATCCCCTCCATGGGGGCCAGCGAAAGGATCATCTACTCTTCTCTCATATCAACGAACGTGACAAAGGGACTGTCCCTTTGTCACATTATTCGGAGCGTAGGGCTTCCACGGGATCCTTTTTGGATGCGCTACGGGCCGGCAGCAGGCCGGCAACAACTGTAAGCAGCACCGAAATCGCGATGAGCACCAGCGCATCCTGCACGGGTAGGCTCATCAGGTTGGGTACTTGTTTGGCAGCAAGCGCCCAGGAATTAACCGGGAAGCTCACGGCCACCACGACGACAATGGCAAAGACGCCGGCGATGAGGCCCTCGATAAAGGTCTCGGCGTTGAACACGTTTGCCACGTTACGCTTCGACGCGCCAATCGCGCGCAGAATGCCAATCTCCTTTTTGCGCTCCAGCACGCTGATGTACGTGATGATGCCGATCATGATGGAGCTCACCACCAGGCTGATACTCACGAATGCGATGAGCACCAAGCTGATGGTGTTCACGATGTCGGTCACCGAACCCATGATGATGCCCATGTAGTCTGTGTACGAAATTGCCCGATCATCGTGGCCAGCGGCTTTGACCTGCTTGTTGTACGCATCGATGCGATCGAGTACGCGCTCCTTGGCCTCAAAGTCGCGCGGGAAAATCTTGACCGAGATGGGATCCGCCTCGTCCGCATAACCCAACGTGGTCAGATTGTTGTCGTAGGTGAGCTTCGAAGCCTTGGCATAGCTCATCATGAGCGAACTCAGGTCCTCGGCGTCCATGTTGAAATGGATGGCGCGGGCAAAGGCGCTCGCATCCACACGCATAGCGCTCGCTAGGTTGGCAAAACTCAAAGACATCTGCGTCGCCATCTGGTCCATAAGCCCAGCCGTGCCTGCCTTGAGCTGAGCTGACACCGTCGCCGCAATCTGGTCGCTGATCGACTTCATCATCTGATCCATAGCCTGCTGCAGATACGGAGCCAGCTGCTTTTGCACATAGTCGGTCATCGCCTGCCGCAGGCGCTCGGCCAGGGCATCGCCGCCGAGGGCCTTCAGCTGAGCTAGGCATTGCTGGGCTGTGTCATCATTCTCAAGATACGTCGAGAATGCGGCGGCGAGCTTTGACGCGTCCTTAAGGTCTTCGGGCGACAGCGCCTTAAACTGATCAGACTGCAAAAAGCCCTCAAACAGCTGGTTGGCTAGTGTTCCCACCTGCTGCATTTGCTCGGGCGTGAGTTCCAGACCGTCAAAGATACCCGAGAAATCTGGGGTTGGCGCTTTTGCCATGATGTCGCTGAAGTCGATGTCCTTGCCAACGCCCGAAAGGTCAATGTCCAGCCCCGACAGATCGATGCCGGAAAGGTCCATACCGCTGGCGACACCCGAGAGCGCAGACGTATCGAACGAGAACGCGCTCTTGAGCGCCGCCTCGTCCACACTGAACATGCTGCCCAGATCCACGCCTTGCTTGGCCTCGCCTTGCAGTTCGTCGAAGGTTTTGCCCGTAAAGACATCCGTCTCGGGGTGGTCGAGTTGCTCCTGCACAATCTGCGAATTTGCGGCGCGCTCCATAAGCTGGCGAGTCAGCGCATGCGTATAGGCAATGCCCGGAGACAACGCACTCGCATTGGCCGTCTCGTTAGGTCTCACCACGCCCACAATGTGCACGTCGATACCGTCGGCAACCTTGGCGGCCATAAAGTCGGCATCACCAGACATGTCGGTCCATATGCCGGTCTCTTCGTTTTTGCGATACGCATCGGCCGGCGACAGCACCTTAAACGTCGTGGACAGCGCGTCGTCGTAGGTAAAGTCGGTGCCGGTCTCGGGCGTTTCGACCCCACCGTCAGCCGTCATAGCGCTGTTTACCAGATCGTTGAGCTCATTGATATCCAGCGCGCCGATACTGTAGAGCGTATAGTCGCCCACCGTGCCACGGCTCGAAAGCACCATCACGGCTTCGTTGGCAGACGTGGGCCAATGACCGGCGACGACATCGTACTGGCTGTCGAGCAGGCTCTGGTCGTCAATCATCTCGTTAAAGACCGAGGTTCCCATGGATTCCATGCTCACCGTTGCCGCCGAGCTCGCGCCTCCGCTCATGGCCTCGGTCATGGCGTTGGGCACCAGCCGGACAGGCTTCTCATCGCCCTTGCCGGCACGATAGACAACCGGCGATACACCGTAGCCGTACTGAATGGCATTGACCTCTTTATCGATGCCGTCGCCACCGGCATCGAGCCATGCCTTAAAGCTCGTCATGTCGTTGGACTTAACGCTCGCAAACATATCCTTTACGGCCGTGACCACAGGAATCTTATCGGTTCCCTTAGCCTTGCCGCCGGCACTGTCGTCGGACGAATCCACGTTTTCAGGCGAGTCATCATCCGCAGCCCCCTGACCACCCATCATGGACGACAGGTCGTAGTCCTGCTTGGAAATGGTGAACGGGTAGCTCGAGAGCGTATCCTCCTCGACCTTTTTGATGTAGCCGTTTACACCATTGGACAGCGCCAGAATCGCCGCAATGCCGATAATGCCAATCGAGCCCGCAAAGGCAGTCATGGCCGTACGGCCTTTCTTGGTCATGAGGTTTCGAGCAGAAAGTCCCAGCGCCGTCACAAAGCTCATCGAGGTTTTGCGCGTAGGCTTGGCCTCGCGGCGCGCGGCGTCGGCGACATCGAAAGGATTGGAATCATCGGTAATCTTGCCATCCGCCAGGTTGACGATGCGCGTGGCGTACTGGTACGCCAGCTCAGGATTGTGCGTGACCATAATAACCAGACGGTCGCGCGCAACGTCCTTGAGCAAGTCCATGACCTGCACGGACGTTGTTGAATCCAGGGCGCCGGTCGGCTCGTCTGCCAGCACAATCTCGGGATCATTGATCAGGGCGCGGGCGATGGCCACGCGCTGCATCTGCCCGCCCGAAAGCTGGCTCGGGCGCTTGTTAACGTGCTCGCCCAAGCCGACTTTCTCCAACGCCTCGCGCGCACGCTGGCGGCGCTCGGCATGCCCCACGCCCGTGAGCGTGAGCGCCAGCTCCACGTTTTCCAAAATGGTCTGATGCGGAATGAGGTTATAGCTTTGGAACACAAAGCCGATGCGGTTGTTGCGGTAGGCATCCCAATCGCGATCGCGAAAGTCCTCGGTCGAAATGCCGTCGATTAACAGGTCGCCGGAATCGAAATGATCGAGCCCACCGATAACGTTGAGCATCGTAGTTTTGCCCGAGCCCGAGGGGCCCAGAATGGCCACGAACTCGTTATCGCGAAAAGACAGGCTTACGCTGTCGAGCGCCACCTGCGTAAACGACTGGGTAACGTACCTTTTGCAAATACCTTTGAGCTCCAACATGGACGGCAACCTCTCCTGCACAGGCACTCTGCCCGCTCTCACCCGCCGTTCGTATTCGACGCGTTTGTCCTACTCTATCCCCATTTTTTGCCGGCACCAGTGAAGAATGTAGGGAACCGCACCAAAAAACGAACGGGACGGCGCCTAAAAAAGAGGTCCCGAGCGGGACCTCTTTATGGTGGAGATTATCTTGAAAGGGAGCGGGCTACTTCGTACAGCGGCGCACGATCCTCGCTGTGCTTTACGCGTTTTCTACTGCTCGCTATTCGCAATCGCCTGGTCGATAAGCTTGTCGAGCGCTGCGCGCTGCTCGGCGGAGCTGATGGCTCCCACGATTGGATCCCCTACGATGTTGCCATTCTGATCGATGACATACGTTGTCGGGAACGAGAACAAATTTGACGTAAACTTACCGGCCTCGCTATCCGACTTGAACCAGATGTTCTTATATGTCACGCCCTTCTTGCTCAGCACGTCCTTGGCATCTGCAATCTCGCCCTTGTTGCCATCGAGCGTAAAGGAATTGACGCCCACGACCTGGCCGCCCTTCTCGGCAAGCTCCTGATTCAGTTTCTCAAGATCGCCCAACTCACCCACGCACGGCTTGCAAGTGGTGAACCAGAAATTCATGACGGTAACCTTGTTCTTAGAGAACAGCTCGTCGCTGCTCGCGTCGTTGCCGTCCAGGTCCTTGCCCGTAAAGCTGGGGAACTTCGTCGCCTCGCTCGAAGCATTGGCACCAGCCGTCATGCCAGCGGTCGAAGCGTCGACGCTCTCGCCTGCGCTCGGCGTGCTTCCACAGCCGGGGAACTCCTTCTCCAAGCTCTCGAGCTTGTCCTCGATTTCCTTGATCTGCTGCGCACCGGCCTTGAGCGTCTTAAGCTCATCCGCCGTAAACTCATCCTTGGCGCCGTCGATGGTCTTGAGCAGAAAATCGCCGTAATTGCTGCCGTCCTCAATCATTGTCGAGTCTTTATTTGCCGCATTGAATACCTTTTCCCACAGCGCGTTATCACTCGAAAAGACCTCGTTCTCCTTCTGCATGAGTTTTGCATACAACTCGGCGGCCTCGTCGGCATTGGCCGGCTTCTGCGCAGTGAGTTCTGCGATCTTAGGATCGGAGCTCGCAGATTCGCTCGCATTGCCACCGGGCGCCGAACATGCCACAAGGCACAAGGCCAATACCGGCACCATAAACAGGGCCGCAATCTTAGAAAGCTTCATAGTCATTCCTCCGTTTTGTCGAAGCTTGTTTACTTTTTATCGGCGGTCAAGGGAAGCTTTTCCGCCGACACATCCAGGCCATAGCGATAGCTGATGGCATCGACAGGACAGGCCCCGATGCACTTTCCGCACCGGATACATTCGGCATGATTGGGCGCGCGGACCACATCAACGTCCATCTGACAAACCCTTGAACACTTGCCGCACGAGACGCATTTGCACGCGTCGACCTGAATCCCCAACAAGGACACCCTATTCATCAGCGCATAGAATGCGCCGAGCGGGCAAATCCATTTGCAGAAGGGGCGATAGAACAAAACGCTCAGCACTACCACGGCAATGAGAACGACAAGTTTCCAAGTAAAGAGCTGTCCCAACGCAGATCGAATGCCGGCATTGGCAATGGCCAGCGGAATGGCGCCCTCGAGCACACCCTGCGGACAGATGTACTTACAAAAGAACGGGTCGCCCATGCCCACGTCGTTAACCACCAAGACGGGTAGCAGCACCACGGCAAACAGCAACACGACGTACTTGATATACGTAAGCGCCTTGAGCTTTTTTGTCGAAAGCTTTTTGCCGGGAATCTTATGAAGCAGCTCCTGCAGCCAGCCAAACGGGCACAGAAAGCCGCATACAAAGCGTCCCAGCAGCACGCCGAGCAAAATGAGCGTACCGGTAACATAGTAAGAAAAGTTGAACCTGGATGAACCTACCACCGACTGGAACGACCCGATGGGGCACGCACCCGATGCCGCGGGACACGAATAGCAATTAAGTCCAGGTACGCAGACTGTTTTTCCCGCGCCCTGATAGATGCCGCCTTTGGCAAAGTTTGGCAGGTGGATATTGGTGACGAGCGTTGCCGCCGCCTGAATGAATCCGCGAAATCGAGCCAAAACATGCGACGCAGTGTTTTCTCTTTTATCCAATTCCGATACACTCCAAGCACAGCCTAATCGCTTTGGCCAGCACGGCATCCGCCTCGCCACGCATAACGCCAAAACACACCATGGCAATTCCGACGATCAACAAAGCGACCTGTACCACGGGTTTTACCGCTTTGAACAACCTGACCACTCCTTTCGTTACGCGACCATTGGACCATATCGGCTATAAAATCCGTGTTAAGCGCGATTTGAAATGTGCAAGGAGACTGTTATGCGTATTTTGATCGTCGAGGACGAGCGGGCGCTGTGTGACGCAATCGCGCGCAGCTTGCGAAACTTGGCGTACAGCGTCGACTGCTGTCACGACGGACAGGAGGCGCTCGACCTACTGGACGTTGAGGCCTTCGACCTCGTGGTACTCGACCTCAACCTTCCCCGCATCGACGGCATGACCGTACTCAGGGAACTTAGGAAAACTGACTGCGAGACCAAGGTGCTGATTCTGTCCGCACGCGGCGAAGTATCCGACAAAGTCGCCGGCCTCGACGCCGGCGCCAACGATTACCTCACCAAGCCGTTTCATCTGGACGAGCTTGCGGCAAGGATTCGCAGCCTTACCCTAAGACGCTTTACACAAAGCGACGTAGTTTTAACCTGCGGAAAGCTCAGCTTTGACACCAAGGCGCGCATCGCTTCCGTGGACAGCGAGGCTTTATCTCTTACGCGCAAGGAAACGGGAATCTTGGAATACCTGATGCTTAATCAGGGGCGTCCGGTAAGTCAAGAGGAGCTTATCGAGCACGTTTGGGATAGCAGCGTAAACAGCTTTAGCAACGCAACCCGCGTTCATATCTCGTCACTCCGCAAAAAGCTACGCAGCGCTCTGGGATACGACCCGATTCGCAATCGGATTGGAGAGGGCTACGTTATGGAGGATAGCGAATGAAAAGGCTTTCCCTGCAATGGCGCATAACGATTATGACGGCACTGCTCACGTGTGCGGCATGCGTGCTGACGAACTGCCTGGTCGGCTATACGGGCATGCGCTACATGGATGCCATCGGCAGTAACATCTCGGCCTTTAACGCAACCGGCGAAGATTCGCCCCAGGCGTTCGACCCAACGAAAGCGGGCCTCTATGACAAGGTCACGATCGTCGTAAACGACGCACAGGAGTCTTTTGGCACGACGACCTGGTACATCACGGCTGGAGTCACACTCCTTGGCGGCGTGCTGGCATACTTTGTGAGCGGCCGTGCACTCAAACCGCTGCGGGCTTTTGCAGCCCAGGTTGAGCGCGTGCAGCCTGACAACCTAAGCGAAATCAGACTCAGTGAAGATGTGCCCACCGAGCTACAACGATGCAGCGCCTCTTTCAACGACATGATCGCCCGTCTTGGCGAAGGGTTCTCTGCGCAGCGTCAGTTTACCGGCAATGCCGCACACGAGCTGCGCACCCCGCTCGCCCTTATGCAAGCACAGATTGAACTATTCATCTCCGAGCACTCCGGTTTGCAACCCGAAACAGCCGAGCTGCTCGACCTGCTACAAGAACAAACCGAGCGCATGTCTCGAATGACCAAGGTATTGCTCGAGATGAGTGAGCTCCGCAGCGTTCCTTGCGAGGACGATGTTGAACTTGGCCCCTTGTCCGAAGAGGTCCTCACCGACCTTGCGCCACTTGCCGAAAATAGGGGCATAGCCCTCAATTGTGCTGGAGACGCTTTAGCAATCGGGAGCGACACGCTCCTCTATCGGCTGGTGTTTAATCTGGTCGAAAACGCCATCCGTTACAGCCGCTCCGGCTCGACTGTCAACGTCTCCATCAGCGACAGCGACAGCCACGTGTTCCTGCGAGTCGAGGACCGGGGCCCGGGAATACCCAAGCAGTACCGTGAGAGCATCTTCCAACCGTTCTTTCGCCTGGATAAATCCCGCAGCAGGGCATACGGCGGCGCAGGGCTCGGGCTAGCGCTTGTTTGGGAGATTGCAGTCCTACACGGCGGCACGGTAGAGGTCGAAGCAAGTTCCGAGAACGGGACTACCATGCTCGTAAGCCTTCCAAAACGATCCGCAGCGTTAACCGAACAGTAAAACTAGAACGAGGCCCAGTGGGTCCCGCCCTTACAAAACCCGAAGGCTTTCCATGTGTCTGTACTATGAGCCGTTGGGGAACCAGATGTCAACCAGCATGCCGAGCTCAGTCACCTCATCCTAGGGAAAGGAGCAAAGGGGCGTCACTGCTTTTGACGGTGCTCTTGGCTACAGTAGACCTTCCACGAAAGGTTTGAGCTTGTCGAGCATCGCGTCGCTTCTGATGACTGTACCTAAATCGAGGTGCTCACTCTTCTCCTTCGTAATCGTCTGAGTGATTACGCCCATGAACAGCAGCCTGGAGCCGATGGCAATTCCGTCGGTCGTGGGATAGCTGCCCTGGTTGAGGATGAAGGCGGGACTGCCGCTGGAGCCCTCGAATACAGATGCGTCAACGAGGAACTCGCGCTTACCCTTGTAGTCGTTCCAAGCGGGCGTGGAAGTCCAGCCTTGCCTGATGAGGGGGGTCTTGTTGTAGTCGTCATAGAGCCCGCTGGGGTATCCGATAAAGGTGATTTGCTCGAGCGCCGCCAAATTGTCCAGCACACTCTTCTTCGGGATGAGTCCAGAGTCGATGGATCGGTAGAAGGGCCTCTTCCCGTTTTCTTCAAGCATGCTGAGAACAGGGGCCACCGGCATCGCAACCAAGTCGAGCTCTCCGAGCTTCTTCCCCTCGATGAATGACTTGTCGAAGTTCACGCTGATGGTCTCGCATGACGGGGCGTCACCTTCGGCTAGATTGATGACGAAGCGACCCTGAATCACATCCTTGAGGACATGGTGGTTGGTAATGAGCAGGGGCACTTTTCGCCCGTCTTCAAGGTCATAGGAAAAGAAGAATCCTGTACCCGAGACGCCCGTGCCTTCGGTAGTAATGCCCACGATGGGGACCGTGGTAAAGAGCAGCTGCGTGCTCGTATCATTAATGTTCATCGGTCTTGGTCTCCTTGTCATCGGGATCCGCCAGGTGTTCTAGGACGCGCTCGGCCAGATCAGATTTGCCCTGCTTCTCTTCTTTTCGGATAAAGATAAAAGCGACAAAGAGTCCTACTGCGCCACACGGTGCTACGCAGAGCATCAAGATACCGGGCAAAGATGCGAGATTGACAGATGACGACAAACCCCCGAGAAACCAGCCCAGGAACGTTGTCGCAAGACCTAAAAGGATGTCAGGTTTGTAGGAAGGGCGCTCCTGCTTGGCCTGAAGGAGCATCTCCCTTGCTTTTCTCAGGTCGCTGTCGCGCTGTCCGACGTATGATTCCTGCAGGTATTCATTGGGGATGCGAACCTCGTGGTCCTGGCGCACGGCGACGTGCTCCCGGTCATTTATGAGGTGGATGCCGTTACTTGCCTCTCCAACGCTAGCATTGTCGCCCATGTGCTCGAATACGCTGTCGAGGTCAGCCCACCTGACTCTATGGGCAAGCGCCTGGTCTTGTGGTGGGTTCTCTTGACCTTTCTCCACCAGATCTCCTTAGAACAAGGTCCTAGCGTCTTGCGGAAGTTTATGGTCACAGCAGAGACACCATGGTTCAACCAATATATCGATGGATAGATTATACCGTGCGGCTGATATGGCGACCAAGGGATGCTGCCGGCACGGCTGTGGGGTGCTAGTGACTTGCAGATTGCTGGCGACAGGCTACTAATAGCGGCATGGCTTTGCTGTTGGCTCACTCCGCCGCCCGCCTCACGGCGCCGGGGGTTTCTCGGCGCAGTGAGGCGGCATCGGTTGTTCTAGCTGTTCTGTGCCAATAGGTTGTTTACACCCGGGTAGTGACAAATAGGGAGGGCTCCCACATGCTGTGAGTTGTCTAGACGAACAGCAGAGGAGCCCTCCCATGGAGCAACATCCTAACGCAAGGCTCACCCCGAGGGGGCGCGAGACGCTCGTCT
>CAJLLB010000016.1 GCA_905207425.1 uncultured Collinsella sp. | reverse complement strand
CGAGGAGAAGAAGGCCGAGTACATGAGCCTGATTCTTTCGACTGTGACCGGCGTCTCGGCAGGATTGCAGAACACGGGGTAATCGATAGCCCTGTGGCTCTCACCGGGACCCGACGGGTTTCCCTCTGAATGCGTCCTCGCACTTGAAGCCCCCTTATCCTGCTCCTTCGGAGCTGCGGATAAGGGGGCTTCGTGCTGCGGAATGCATTCAGAGGGAAACCCGTCGGGCCCCTTCGTCCTCGGTCTTCAGGGATTAAAGCTGATGAAAATAAAGTGCGCTTCGCGCCTAATGTGGAGTGCGGCGAGGGCTTCTTGCGTCCTGCGGAGTGTGCCTAAAAGTAAACTAATGGCGGGCCCTGCGATGTCCGGTCTTCGGCGGATCAGCTGCTGGGTGAGGGTGGTGCCTGGGGCGACGTGCAAAAAACGGAGTTTTCAGCAGCAAAAGATTGATGCATAAGGCCATAGCCGGCTTTCGCTGCCTTTGTTGATGCCTTTGCACGCTAATTGGGGCCTTGGCGATGCCCGTATATGGCTGGTTTCTCGCCGCATGCTATCCAGATGGGACGAGTCATGAGGACTATCTACCTTTTGAAAGACTTTTGACACCAAAATCTTATCCCGCGATGCTGAATACTCGCAAAAATGCACGCTCCGGAGGGTACCACCCTGTTACGGCTAGAAATCCATGCGCCATTTTATGCAATTAATTAACGCATTTATGCAAAATGGCTTACGTGCGTACGTCTCGGGCTAGATGTTTGCCTCGGCGCTGCGTAAATCATCCTGTCTATAGTGTCTTTGACAGGCGGTCGCGGTCCCGTTTGGGGTCGCGGCCGTTTTGTTGTGGGTCAAATATGAACGTTGTGTTAATGAGTCGGTGGACGGTGGTGTTTTTCGGTGAGCGGCGTATCCTTCCAACGGTTTATCTAGTGTGTCAGTTGAAAAGGAAGAGGGCGCTCGTCATTGTTTGAATGTGAACTGCCGTTTGACCACAAGACGTTGCATCTGGAGCTCGAGGATAAGAACTTTGCGGGTGTGATGGAAGGTCATCAAAACGAGTTTAAGACTACAAAATCGCAGGAAGAGCTGGTGGAGGAGTCGCTTGCCAACCCTTATGGCTCGCCGTCGCTCGAGGAGCTTTGTGCTGGCAAGAAGGATATTGTCATTATTAGCTCCGATCATACGCGTCCCGTTCCCTCGCGTGTGACGATGCCTATTCTGCTGCATCACATCCATTCCGCTGCGCCCGAGGCTCGCGTGCGCATTTTGGTTGCTACGGGTATGCATCGTCCGTCGACGCATGAGGAACTCGTCAACAAGTACGGCGAGGAGATCGTTGCCAACGAGGAAATCGTTATGCACGTCGCGACCGATGACAGCATGATGAAAAAGATCGGCACCCTGCCTTCTGGCGGCGAGTGCATCATCAACAAGATTGCCGCCGATTGCGATCTGCTGCTTGCCGAGGGCTTCATTGAGCCGCATTTCTTTGCCGGTTTCTCTGGTAGCCGTAAGTCCGTGCTGCCCGGTATCGCTAGCTACAAGACCATCATGTACAACCACAACGGTCAGTTTGTGAACGATTCTCATTCGCGTGCCGGCAACCTGTGCCACAACCATGTGAGCGAGGACATGTTTGCCGCTGCCGAGATGGCTCACCTTGCCTTTGTGCTCAACGTGGTGCTCAACGGCAAGCACGAGGTCATCGGCTCCTTTGCCGGTGACATTCACAAGGCACACGAGGCTGGCTGCGAGTTCGTGAAGAGCCTTGCCGGCGTTGAGCCCGTCGAGTGCGAGATTGCCATCACCACCAACGGCGGCTACCCGCTCGACCAGAACATCTATCAGGCCGTGAAGGGCATGTGCGCTGCCGAGGCCACGCTTCCCGAGGGCGGCGTGATTATTGATGTCGCCGGTTGCGCCGACGGTCACGGTGGCGAAGGCTTCTATCACAACATCGCCGACAACGATCCGGCGGAGTTTGAGCGCGCCTGCATCGACCGTCCTAAGGACGAGACCCTGCCCGACCAGTGGACGAGCCAGATTTTCGCCCGCATCCTGGCGCATCACCCTGTGATTATGGTCACCGACCTGTGCGATCACCAGATGCTCAAGGATATGCACATGACGCCGGTCAACACTATCGAGGAGGCGCTCAAGCTCGCCTTTGAGATGAAGGGTGCCGATGCCAAGGTTGCCGTCATTCCCGATGGCCTGGGCGTTGTCGTCGCGCAGCACAAGTGCACGGCCCAAACGAATCGTTTATAACCGACAAGAAAGATAAGGTTTTATGCTTACCAAACTCCTCTGCGAATTCGGCGCAACGGCCCTCATGATCATCTTTGGCGTGGGCGTACACTGCGATACCGTGCTTAAGGGCACCAAGTATCAGGGCTCCGGCCACATGTTTGCCATCACCACCTGGTCTTTTGGCATCTCGGTCGCTCTGTTTATCTTTGGCGGCGCCGTGTGCATGAACCCCGCCATGGTGCTTGCCCAGTGCATCGTAGGCCTGGTGCCGTGGAGCAGCTGCATTCCCTTCATGATTGCCGATATGCTCGGCGGCTTTGCGGGCGCCGTGATCGCGTGGTTGATGTATGCCGATGAGTTCAAGGCTTCCGATGGCGTCGTCGACCCCATTGCCCAGCGCAACATCTTCTCGACCAACCCCACCACCGAGGGTACGAACTACGCCCGTAACTTCTTCTGCGAGGCTATCTGCACCTTTGTGTTCATCAGCGCCATCCTCGCTGCCGCTAGCCGCGCCGGCGAGAACGTTCTGATGCTCGCCATCTGCGTCGGCCTGATCGTTTGGGCCGTTGGCATGGGCATGGGCGGCATCACCGGCTTCGCCATGAACCAGGCTCGTGACCTTGGTCCTCGCATGGCCTATCAGGTGCTGCCGATCAAGAACAAGGCTGACAACAACTGGAAGTACGGCCTGCTCGTTCCTGGCATCGCTCCGTTTGTCGGTGCCGCTCTGGCTGCACTGTTTGTGCACGGTTTCTTGGGCATGTTCTAGTCAAAGGACGGCTCTATAAGGTCCGGGCTCGGTAGGGGTTAACTTTCCAACGCGTCCTCGGACATGCAAAAAGGCTCGCTGCGCACTTTGTGCGGCGAGCCTTTTTGCGTCCTGCGGAGTGCGTTGGAAAGTTAACCCCTACCGAGCCCTGGGCATTCTTGGCTGTGTTCGAACAAGCAACTCAACATATATATCTGAATTTAGATGGGAGGGGCTTGTTGCTGGTAGGGCTGACACTTTGGGATGCGTGGGGCCCTGGGTTGGGGCGATGTTTTGGGATGAGCTACTTACTTAGGTGAAGAGGGGTTTTATGGCTGATAGGTAGTCTTTGGCTACGTCGGCTTTTTCTGCTTGGAAGTTGTGCCAGGCCCACCATTGGACCATTCCTACGAAGCTTGAGGCTATGTGGTGTAGTAAAAAGCTGCGGTCCATGGTGCCGGCGGGGCCTGCGGGGTCGACGGGGACCGTTTCGGCTGCGCGCGACATGATGGTCTTGCGGAGGCTGTCGGCGAAGACGCGTGAGCCGGCGCCGGCTACGAGGGCTCGAACGCCCTGGCGGCGCTCCCAAAGGTTGTTGAGGATATGCTCGACCTGCACGAGTGGGTCGTCGAGCGGTGTGCCATCATCGTCGAGGGCGTGGGTGCAGATATCGCTCACGAGCTCAGCGAGTAGGTCATCTTTGCTTTTGAAGAGGCCATAGAACGTGGCCCGACCCACATGGGCGCGAGCGATGATGTCGCCGACGGTGATCTTGCCATAGTCCTCTTCGCGCAGAAGCGCGGAGAACGCCGAGACGATCGCGGCGCGGCTTTTGGCCTTGCGGGTATCCATGGCTATGCGTCCGCGTGAACGAGCAGGCAGCGGAGCGTACCGGAGCAACCTTCGTAGGGGCGTTTGCCGGCGCCGTAGCCGACGGCTTCGATGCGGTAGCGTGAGGGCAGTTGGTCGGACGTGCGCAGCGCGGTGACGATGGCGGCGCCCGTCGGCGTCACGAGCTCGCCGGCGACCGGTGCAGGCGTGAGGGCGATATTGCCCGCCTGGCACAGGTTGACGACAGCGGGGACGGGAATGGGCATGAGGCCGTGGGCACAGTGGATGGTGCCGTGACCCTCGGAGAGCGACTCGACCACGATGTCCTCAATACCAAGGTCGTCGAGGCAGATGGCGACAGAGCAGACGTCGACGATGGAGTCGACGGCGCCCACCTCGTGAAACAGGACGGTGTCGGGCGTTTTGCCGTGAGCCTTGGCCTCGGCAGCGGCGAGTGCGGAAAAAATGGCGAGGGCACGACGCTTGGCACCATCGCTTAGCCGTGAGCCATCGATGATGGCGGTGACATCCGCCAAAGAACGGTGGTGATGGTGGTGGGCGTGATGGTGACCCTCATGGTCATGATCGTGGCAGTGCTCGTGTTCGTGCTCATCATGGTCATGATGGTGGTGCTCATGCTCGTGCGTGTGCTCGGCAGCTGCTTCGTTGCCGTAGAGCCAGGCCATATCGTGATCATGGTTCTCGAGCTCCTCTGCCAGCTGAACGTCAAAGTCGCAGGCGTCGATGCCATGCTTGTTTACGCGTGTAACGGCAATCTCAAAGCCGTCGACCGGCAGCGTGGCGAGCTGTTCGCGCAGGTGTTCCTCGCTGGCGCCCAGGTCGAGCAGGGCCGCGACGGTCATATCGCCGCTGATGCCCGAGGTGCCGTCGATGATAAGCGTATGCTGATGGTTGGACATGGAATGCTCCTTAACGGGCGCGAGGTGTGCCTGCGCTCAGATGATTGATAAGACTTGCCTGGTAGGCAGCACCAAAGCCGTTGTCGATATTGACGACCGAAACGCCGCTGGCGCAGGAGTTGAGCATGGCGAGCAGCGCGGCTACGCCACCAAAGCTCGCGCCGTAACCCACGCTGGTGGGCGATGACCGGACAGCTCACCAGGCCGCCGACAACGCTCGCCAGTGCGCCCTCCATGCCGGCAATGGCGATGACCACCTGTGCCTGGGCAAGCTCCTCGGCATGCGCGAGCAGACGGTGCAGGCCGGCGACACCCACGTCGTAGAGGCGGTCGACCTCGTTGCCATAGAACTCGGCCGTCAATGCGGCTTCCTCGGCGACGGGCAGGTCGCTCGTGCCGGCGCAGGCGACGACGATGCGTCCGTTGCCGGTAGGGGAGGGCTTGCCTCCCACGAGGGCGAGCTGTGCGTCCGGGACATATCCCAGGTCGATGCCGTTGTCGAGGAGCCCAGCGGTGCGCGCGGCTTTTTCGCTGTCCAGGCGCGTGACCAGGATGCGCTCCTGACCGGCATCGAGTAATGCTTTGATAATGGCGGCAATCTGCTCGGCGGTTTTACCGGCACCGTAGACAACCTCGCCGGCTCCCTGGCGCACCCCGCGCGAAAGATCGAGCTGCGCAAAACCCAGATCGGCGGTTGGCGCCGTCTGGATGCGCGTGAGGGCGACTGCCGGGGCGACTGCTCCGCCGGCAACATCGCTCAGCAACTGCTCAAGATCTCGCTTATCCATATATGTTCCCTTCGACGGCGCAAAGTCTAGCACTCAAAGGGTATGTTTCCGAACACTAAGACAAAATTGTTCGGAAACTATAGGACAGACTAATTCAATTGTTAGACGGATCGGCTAGTCGCGCAGGATGATGTCCATGGCGAGCATCAGGTTGCGCTCGTCGATGGCAAACGGGGCGGCTTCGCGCGTCTTGGGCTTGGCGCAAAACGCGATGCCCGTGCCCGCGGCCTGAATCATGGGGATGTCGTTGGCGCCGTCGCCGATCGCGACGGTATGAGCCATATCGACACCGCACTCAACCGCCCAGTCCAGCAGCTGGATGAGCTTGGACTCTTTGGTCACGATGTCTGCCGCCAGCTTACCGGTGAGCTGGCCGCCCACGACCTCCAGGCGGTTAGCGAGGCAAAAGTCGATGCCCGCGGCGGCCACGATCTTATCGGCGACCTCGTGAAAGCCGCCGCTTACCACGCCGACCTTCCAGCCCTTGCTGTGCGCCGAGCGCACAAGCTCCAGCGCGCCGGGGGTAAACGTCACGCGCTCAAAGGTGCGCTCGAACACACTCTCGTCCAAGCCGGCAAGCAGCCCCACGCGCTCCTCGAGCGCCTGCTTAAAGTCCAGTTCGCCGCGCATGGCGCGCTCAGTGATCTTCGCCACTTGCTCGCCTACGCCGGCCTCCTCGCCCAACAGGTCGATGACCTCCTGGTTGATGAGCGTGGAGTCGATATCCATAACAATGAGCCGTGCAGTCATGACGGGCCTTTCCAAGTGCTGTTTTATTGGGGCATATTGTCGCACGTGACGCGTGCAGACGGGTGCCGCGACGCATCAATTGTTTCGTCTCCGTCAAGTCTTTGGGCAGGAGCCACTTTTCCGCGGCACATCGACACAGGTGCGATAAGATAGAACGCCATGTCTGGCTGCGCGGTTTACGCAGGCTGGGCAAATCTGTACGACGCCGCCCGGAACGACACGGGGCGGCACAGATCCATAAAGGAGGATCACTGGTATGAGCCAGACCCGTCCCATCGACGAGCATTCCATGCACACCCGTACCTGCGGCGAGCTTCGCCGCGAGAACGTGGGCGAAGAGGTCACCCTCACCGGTTGGGTGAGCCGTCGCCGCGATCACGGCGGCCTTATTTTCTGCGACCTTCGCGATCGCGAGGGCATCACGCAGCTCACCTTCGACCCCGAGCACTCCGACGGCGATGCCTTTAAGATCGCCGAGACCATGCGTCCCGAGTGGCCCATCAAGATCCACGGCGTCGTGCGCGCCCGTGGCGAGGAGACCACCAACACCAAGCTCGCGACCGGCGAGATCGAGGTCCTGACCGACCACGCCGAGGTGCTCAACACGTCCGTCACCCCGCCGTTCCAGATCGAGGACGGCATCGAGACGAGCGAGGACACCCGCCTGCGCTATCGCTATCTGGACCTCCGTCGTCCCGAGATGATGGCCAACCTCAAGCTGCGCTCCGACTTTACCTTTGCCATTCGCGAGGCGCTGCACAACCGTGAGTTCATGGAGGTCGAGACGCCCTCCCTGTTCAAGTCCACGCCCGAGGGCGCTCGCGACTTCATCGTTCCCAGCCGTATTCAGCCGGGTAACTTCTACGCCCTGCCGCAGTCCCCGCAGCTCCTGAAGCAGCTGCTCATGGTCGGTGGCGTCGAGCGCTACTACCAGGTTGCCAAGTGCTTCCGCGACGAGGACCTGCGTGCCGACCGTCAGCCCGAGTTCACCCAGGTCGATATCGAGATGTCCTTCGTGGACCAGAACGATGTCATGAGCGCGCTCGAGGAGGTTCTTGCCGATGCTTTCGGCCGCATGGGTGTCGAGATGCCCACGCCGCTGCGTCGCATGAACTACTGGGATGCCATGGACACCTATGGCTCCGATAAGCCCGATACCCGCTATGGCATGCACCTGGTCGACCTGACCGACATCTTTGCCAACTCCAAGTTCAAGGTCTTTGCGACTGCCGCAAACGAGGAGGGCTCTGTCGTCAAGGCCATCAACGCCAAGGGCGCCGGCGCCTGGGCACGTGCCAAGATCGATAAGCTTGCCGGCGTGGCCTCCACGTTTGGCGCCAAGGGCCTGGCTTGGATCGCCTTCCGTGAGGACGGCTCCATCAACAGCCCCATCGTCAAGTTCTTCTCGGACGAGGAGATGGCGGCTCTGCGCGAGCGCATGGACGTCGAGCCCGGCGACCTTGTGATGTTCGCCGCCGGCCCGCGCCTGCTCTCCGACGAGATCCTGGGCGGCATGCGTTCCCACATGGCCAATGCGCTCGAGATCAAGCGCGAGGGTCACGACTTCCTGTGGGTCGTCAACTTCCCGCTGTTCCATTGGGACGAGGATCGCAAGGCCTATGCTGCCGAGCATCAGCCCTTTACCCTGCCGACCGAGACCGACATCGCCAAGATCGAGGCCGATCCGCTGGCAGCCGGTTCGTGCACCTACGACTTTGTCATGGACGGCTTTGAGGCCGGCGGCGGCGGTATGCGTATCCACAACGCCGAGATGCAGATGTCCATGCTCAAGCTCCTGGGCTTTACCGAGGAGCGCGCCGAGTCTCAGTTTGGCTTCCTCATGGAGGCCCTCAAGTTTGGTGCGCCCCCGATGGGCGGTTTCGCTCTGGGTCTGGACCGCGTGTGCATGCTGCTCACCGGTTCCGACTCCATCCGCGACGTCATGGCGTTCCCCAAGACGGCCAGTGGCTCCGACCTTATGTCGGGTGCTCCGAGTGCCGTTTCCGGCGCCCAGCTCAAGGACGTCAGCCTGCGCCTGATGTAGGCAAGCGGCTACATATTGCCCGTAACGAGGGAAGGACGCGTGCCTTCCCTCGTTTTTTATGCGCCGAGGTTGAGAGGGCTTGGGATGACCGGGCGTCGCGGAAAGCGCGACCCAGAATTCGGCAAAATAATGGGGCACAGTTTCCGGTTGAGCTGTCTAACGGAAACTGTGCCCCAGAATGAGCACTCAAAACGGGGCAGGCTTTCCGTAACAACTGTCTGGCGGAAAGCCTGCCCCAATTTCTTATAGCGAGTCTCTCTGGATCAGCTGCATGTGCATCACGGAGGTGGTGGGCTCGGCACCCTTGATCATGTCGAGCGCAATGTTGGCGGCCATGTGGCCTTCTTCGCGCAGGGGCTGGCGGACGGTCGTGAGCGCGGGGACGCAGCGCGTCGCAATCTCGTGATCGTCGAAGCCGACGACAGAAATGTCCGCCGGAACGGATAGGCCTGCCTCGTTGAGTGCGGTGATGACGCCAGCCGCGATACGGTCCGATCCGCAGAGCACGCCATCGAAAGCAATCTCGCGCGCGAGGATCTGGTGCATGGCCTGATAGCCGTCTCCGTTGTTCCAGCCGGTATAGATAACGTTTGCGTCTGGGAGGTCTTCGCCCAAGACGGCGCGGTAGCCGCGCAGGCGGTCGACAACGGCGGGGTTGTCTTGCGGTCCCAACACGGCGACGATATCTTTGCGCCCTCGCTCCTTCATAGCGAGCGCTGCAAAGCGTCCGCCCTCTTCGTCGTCAGAGTAGACCGTCGAGAACACATCGCGATAGGGGTGGCCCTCGAGCTGGCCGCACAACACGGTGGGTACGCCCAGCTCGCACAGTACCTCGAGCAGCTCGCTGCCCTTGTAGGGGGAGACGTCGATCACGGCGTCGAACGAGCGGCGCTCAAAGTGCTCGCGTGCGCGGTTGCGCTCATGCGTAGAAGACGCCTGCAAGATAACGGGCAGATAGGACGACTCCGACAGTTCCTCGGTAATGCCGCTCAAAAACTCGCTATAGGTGGGGTCGCTGAAGAGTTCACTCAGGGGCTCGGTCACGAGCACGGCGATGATTTCCGTGCGCCCGACAGCGAGCGCTCGGCCACGAGCGTTGGGGACAAAATTGACTTCCTTGGCCGCCGCGCGGACGCGCTTTTTGGTTTCCTCGCTAATGCGGGGCGAATCGTTGAGAGCGCGCGATGCCGTGGAGCGCGACACGCCGGCAGCTGCGGCAACCTCGGCAAGCGTAGGTGCGGTGCGAACTGGTTGGGTCATGGCGTCTCCTGGAAAATGCGGTCGATGTTGTCACTGATACGGGCTGGTGCGGATACAGCTTACTATAGTGCGTCTGAACAGCGTTCATGATATCCGGTGACCGGCGTCGTTTTGCAACCAAGCCGCAATCGAATACACCTCGTATGGGGGGAGATATCTGCGGGCGTGGCGGTTGCCTACGAGCTTAAGAACGATGTCTTGTGCTGTGTTTCGATACTCAGGGTGACATAAGTGTCGCGGTTGTACAACCGGTTGCACCGTTAACCCGGTCAAATCGACCGTTCAGCGGACAACCGGTTGCACAGTTTTTTGCATCGCCCGTAAGATAAGGACAACCGGTTGCACAAGAATCACTACGATGACGAAGGAGCATCACCATGGACGCCATTAACGATTGGGAAAACCAAGCGCTCACCCACAGGAACCGCCTGGCACCCCATGCGTACTTTATGGGTTACGAGACCGCCGATCTCGCTGCAACGTACAGCCGCGAGCTGTCGCGCGGGTTTGTCCAGCTGTCCGGCTCGTGGCAGTTCCGCCTCTTTGAGGGCCCCGCTGCCGTCTCCAACGAGGAGCTCTCCACGTACGAGCCCGAGTGGGATCACGTGGAGGTTCCGCACCTGTGGCAGGTAGACGGCTATGGCAACCTTGCCTACACCGACGAGGGCTTCCCGTTCCCGGTGGATCAGCCGTTCGTTCCCTCTGACGATCCCACGGGCGTGTACCAGCGCATCGTCAACCTTCCCGCCGTGCCTGCCGGCGCTCGCGAGATCATTCGCTTTGACGGCATCGAGAGCTATGGCGAGCTGTACGTCAACGGTCAGTTTATCGGCATGACCAAGGGTTCGCGCCTGTCTGCCGAGTTCGACGTGACCGACGCGCTTGTCGAGGGCGACAACCTGTTTGCGGTCAAGGTTCTGCAGTACAGCGATGGCAGCTATATCGAGGACCAGGACATGTGGTGGGCATCGGGCATCTTCCGCGATGTGTACCTTATGCAACGTCCCGCCGCGCACCTGGTCGATTTTAGGTTCCGCACGCACCGCGAGGGCGATGCCGCTCTGATCACGCTCGATACGGTTGCCGAGGGCGCTACCCGCGTTGTGTATACGCTCAGCGATGGCGAGAACGTGGTGGCTACGGGTGAGTGCGTCGACGGCCATGCTGAGTGCAGCGTGACCGATGCCCACTTCTGGAATCCCGAGGATCCCTTCCTCTATGACCTTACGTTTGAGGTCTACGACGGTGACCAGGTCAGCGAGTACGTCCCGCATCGCCAGGGTCTTGCCGAGGTGACGGTCGAGGGCAATCATATCTACCTCAACGGCACTTACTTTAAGATGCATGGCGTCAACCGCCACGATCACGACGATCACAAGGGCCGCGCCGTGGGCCTCGATCGCATGCGCCGCGACCTGGAGCTCATGAAGCAGCACAACATCAACGCGGTGCGCACGTCCCACTACGCCAACGACCCGCGCTTTTACGAGCTGTGTGATGAGTATGGCATCATGCTGGTCGCCGAGACCGATATGGAGAGCCACGGCTTCGAGAATATCGGCAATATCGCCCTGGTGACCGACGACCCGGCATGGGAGCCGGCCTACGTCGACCGCATTGAGCGCCTGGTGATGCAGGAGCGCAACCACGCCTGCATCATTATGTGGTCGATGGGCAACGAGAGCGGCTATGGCTGCAACATCCGCGCGATGTACGCCAAGGCTCACGAGCTCGACGGTCGTCCGGTCCACTACGAGGAGGATCGCAACGCCGATACCGTCGACGTCATTTCCACGATGTACTCCCGCGTGTCGCAGATGAACGACTTTGGCGAGCATCCGTTTCCCAAGCCGCGCATCAACTGCGAGTACGGCCACTCCATGGGTAATGGTCCCGGAGGCCTGTCCGAGTACCAGGAGGTCTTCGATCGCTGGGATTGCATCCAAGGTCAGTTTATTTGGGAATGGTGCGACCACGGCCTGGCTGCTGTGACCGAGGACGGCGTTGCCTACGACATGTATGGCGGCGACAACGGCGATTACCCCAACAACAGCAACTTCTGCATCGATGGCATGGTGTTCCCTTGGCAGCAGCCGAGCCCGGGCCTTACCGAGTACGGCCAGGTCATCTGCCCGGTCCGCATGGCTTATGACGCCGAGGCAGGCGAACTGACCGTCACCAACAAGCGTTGGTTCACCACTCTCGAGGATGTCTGCCTGTCGGCCGAGACCCTGGTGGACGGCGACGTGGTCAGCCGCAAGACGCTCATGCCCGGTGCGGTTGCCCCCGGCGAGTCCGTCCAGCTGCCACTGGTGATTCATGAGGCCGCGGTAGGCGAGACCCTACTGACTGTGCGCGCCTACACCATGGCCGCTCACGTCTGGTGCGAGCCGATGTTCCAGCTGGGCGCAAGCCAGTTTGCCATCGCAAACCATCCGGCGCCAGCCATCGCGGCTCCCACTCGTCCTGAGCTTACGGTCGAGGAGACCGAGCAGGAAATCCGCATTCGCTCCCTCAACGGCGAGCTGACCTTCAGCAAGGTAAACGGTACCGTGAGCGAGTGGAAGGCATCCGGCCGCGACGTCATGGCCTCCGGTCCCCAGGTTGGTTTTTGGCATCCGCTCGTCGATAACCACGCCCAGGAGTATGACTCACTGTGGAAGGACAACTTCATCGATGTGATGCAGACGTCTACCCGCAAGGTTTCTTGGAAGCAGGACGGCAATGCGGTCGTCGTTACCGTGAGCCAGCGTATCGCTCCTCCCGTCCGCGCGTTCGGCATGCGCGTCGAGCTTGTCTACACCGTGCTTCCGAGCGGACGCGTTGACCTCAAGGTTTCCGGCGAGCCCTACGGTGACTATTCGGACATCATCCCGCGCATCGGCATCTCCTTCGAGGTCCCCGGTTGCGATCGCGCCGTCGAGTGGTATGGCCACGGCCCGGGCGAGAACTATCCGGACTCGCTGCGCGCCAACCCGGTCGGTCATTACCGCACCACGGTCGACGATATGTTCACGCCCTACGTTATGCCTCAGGACTGCGCCAACCGCGAGGGTACCCGCTGGGTTGCCCTGCGCTCTAGCCACGGTGACGGTCTGGTCGTGACGCGTCCGAGCGACGCCGCTTCCAACCCGTTCTCGTTCTCGGCATGGCCCTATAGCTGCGAGGCCATCGATAACGCCAAGCACGTCTACGACCTTGTCAAGGGCGATACGGTCACGGTCAACATCAACGACCAACTGCTCGGCCTTGGCTCGAACTCTTGGGGTTCCGAGGTGCTCGATTCCTATCGCACCCGTTTTGAGAGCTTCAGCTTTGAGGTGTCCCTGCGACCGCTGACGTCTGCCGATCTGGCTCAGGCACTGGCACCCATTAAGGAGGCATAAGTCATGCATGTCTTTAACTCGCGCGCCGATTTCGACGCTCAGATGAAGTCCGTCAAGAAGTGGATGCGTACCGGACAGGCGCTCGATGGCGTTGCCGACCTACAGCACGACGTGGCTTACTCCATCGGCGACTCGTTGGTGTACTGGTGGGTCTATGCCCGCGAGGCCGCAACCGCCGATCTGGTCGGTCACCGTCGCTACCATGCCGTGCTCGCTCCGCTCGACGGCGACCTGACCGTCGAGGTTGCCCCCAAGGCAGGCCTCACCTGCACCCGCGCTTACAGCGATATCGATGATCGCGAGCGCTTTGAGGGGGCGGGGGAGACCGTGACGATTCCCGCCGGCGGCGTTGCCGTCGTCGAGATCGACGAGGCTTACCGTGTTATCGCCGAGGCTTCGGATCCCCGCGTCGTGGTACTGCACGTGACGGTCGAAGGTTATTCCTTCCCCAACAAGTAGTATTCGTCCGTTTGGACGTTTGCTTCGCGCCGTTAAGGGGGATGGCTTTGTTGACTCCCTTTTCCCCATTTCCCTTAGCAGGTGCGCCGTCCGCGATTGCACTTGCAGCTCGGACGGTTTTGGATGACATTTAATAGATGATTGGGAGGGCTTATGAGCTCTGAAAAACGAGGAACGATCGGTTCGTTCGCTCTGCTGGGCATGACGGTCGCCGCCGTGTTCGGTATCAAGAACATCATCAACAACAACGCGGCCATCGGCTTGGCAGCTGCGCTGTCGTTCTTCTTCGCCACGCTTTTGTACTTTGTCCCCTATACCCTGGTTACCGCCGAGTTCGTCGGCCTCAACAAGGACTCCGAGTCGGGCGTGTACGCATGGGTTAAGACCTCGATGGGTGGTCGCTGGGCGTTCCTGACGGCATTTAGCTACTGGTTCGTTAACCTGTTCTTCTTTGCGTCCGTCCTGCCCAACGTCATCATCTACGCGAGCTACGTGTTCTTTGGTGCCAACGCCGAGCTTTCGCAGCTGTGGATCACCATTATCGAGATCGTCGTCTTTGCTATCGCCACGTGGGTTTCGACCAAGGGCGCTAAGTGGATCGGCTCCATTTCCTCCTTCGGTTCGACCGCAGCTCTTGGCCTGACCGCCGTGTTCATCCTGCTGTCCCTGGCTGCTGCCTTTGGCGGCGTTGAGTTCGCTACGGCTCCTACTCCCGCTAACATGGCTCCCGACATGAGCAACTTCGCAACTGCGTGGGGCTTCTTCGGTACGCTTGCCTGGATCATCCAGGGCGTTGGCGGCGCTGAGTCTGTCGGCGTGTTCCTTAACGACCTTAAGGGTGGCGTCAAGGCCTTCGTGCGCACCGTCGTTATCGCCGGCCTGACCATCGGCCTTCTGTATGCAGGCGCTTCGCTGCTGGTCAACCTGTTCATCCCCGAGGGCAGCGTTGCCATCTCCACCGGTATCTTCGACGTATTCGGCGCTGTCTTTGCCCACTTTGGCATTCCCATGGAAGTGTCTACGCGCGCCATCGGCCTGATCCTTCTCGCCGCCACGCTGGGCTCCCTCATGATGTGGACCTCCGCTCCCATCAAGGTTTTCTTCACCGAGATCCCCAAGGGTGTCTTTGGTAGCAAGATCGTCGAGCTCAACGAGCACGGCATTCCCGCCCGCGCTGCCTGGCTGCAGTTCGCCATCGTCGTCCCCATCCTGATCATCCCGGCCCTGGGCTCCGGTAACCTCGACGACCTGCTCATGATCGTCACCAACATGACGGCTGCCACCGCTCTGCTCCCGCCGCTGCTGATCCTGCTTGCCTACTTTATGTTGCGCAAGAACTTCGACGCTGCTCCCCGTGGCTTCCGCATGGGTTCGCGCACCTTTGGCCTGGTCATTGCTGCATTCCTGCTTGTGGTCTTCTGCTTCGTGCTTATCTGCGGCACCATTCCGCTCGATCAGCCTCTGTGGCTGACGCTGGTCTACAACGTCGGCGGTGTGGTTGTCTTCCTGGGCCTTGCCGTGATGTGGTACAACCGCTACATCAACCGCCTGCGCGAGACCGATCCCGAGGCTGCCGAGAGCGAGCTGCGTCCGTCTGTCCTTGACATGATGGAGTAGAAGCTGGGATTAATCTACGGCTGTGGAATAAATCGATTCCCCTTCCTAAGGAGGGGCCTTACGAGGCTCCTCCTTTTGTGTTTTGGAGCATGGATTTTGGGCCCTGTGGACAAAAATGCCAAATATGAGTACTGTTGCAAAATAAGTGCCATATCTATCGGCCGGTTTTGAGCAAAAATGGACTCAAAATCAATTTATCTAACCCCCTTTAAAGGGCGTTTGACGGCTTTCAACCTCTTCGAATCGCTCAAAGTAGGCAATTTGCTCTCGATTTTGCTGCTACTAAATTGGTGACAGTACTCATATTTGCCACTTTTTGACCACGGGGTATCCGGAGGGGCTCTCGACAAGCATCTAACGCTACAATAACTACCACGTGGCTGGGTTTGCCGGCCGAATGTGCGATGTCGTGGGAGGGGACATGGTCGAGTTTACAAAGACGATTAAAGATCCGTTGGGATTACATGCCCGCCCGGTTGCGCTGCTCTATGACATCATTGCCAAGCATCGTAGCGACGTGTCAGTCAGCATCGGCGATCGCCACACGGATGGCCGCGATGTCATGGGACTCATGGCTCTCTACGGCGAGTGCGGCGAGGATGTTGTGTTCCGCGTTTCGGGCGTGGATGAGGCTTCCTGCGTTACGTCGATCAGAAATCTCTCGCTCTAGGCATGATAGGGCGCGGTAAAGGATGGTCCTTTGCCGCGCCTTTTTGTTTCGTATAGGAAACTTTTTCGAAATCTGAATGGGGACCCTTTCCAAAAAGTTAACCGCGTGCTAGTTTACTAAAGCGAACATAGACGTGGTTAACTTTTATCGCGTCGATGTTGAGGACGAACTGACGTTAGGAGCAACTCATGTCTTGCGGACCGCAGATGCCGGCCATGCCGCTTTCGATGGTAAAAGCGGGCGAAACCGTGCGCGTGTCTCGTGTAAAGGGCAATGAGGACATGAAACACCACCTCAAGGACCTCGGCTTTGTCGAGGGCAACGAAATCCACGTGGTGAGCTCGAGTGGTGCCAATATCATCGTCACGGTGCTGGGCGCACGCTTTGGCATCGATTCCAAGGTTGCCATGCACATCATGACCGTCGGTTAGTCCGAAGCATTTCATAAAAACCGAAAGGGGGACAAGAGGATGAAGACGTTGGGTGACGTTAAGGTGGGCGAGAGCTCTACCATCGTCAAGCTTCACGGTGAGGGTGCGCTTCGCCGCCACCTTATGGACCTGGGGCTCATCAAGGGCACTTCGTTCAAGGTCGTGAAGGTCGCGCCGCTCGGTGATCCGGTCGAGATCAACGTGCGCGGCTACGAGCTTTCCATCCGCAAGGAGGAGGCGGCCGTCGTCGAGGTCCAGTAAGGGCTCGCGGCGTATATTTCTGCAGATAAAGTTAGGTTTTTCTAACTTAATGCTGCAACTTTGAAGCACATTATCCAGCCTGCGCGGAGAAAGCAGCGCAGGCACACAAGGAAGAAGGATTGAATGGCGGATTCTCAGATCCATGTCGCGCTGGCGGGTAACCCCAACTGCGGCAAGACCACGCTTTTCAACCTGATCACCGGCGCCAACGGCTACGTTGGCAATTGGCCCGGCGTCACGGTTGAGAAAAAGGAAGCCAAGCTCCTAAGCGACAAGAACGTTACCATCACGGACCTCCCCGGCATCTACTCGCTTTCCCCCTACAGCCCCGAGGAGCAGTGCTCGCGCGATTACCTCATGAGCGGCGAGCCCGATGTTGTCGTCCAGGTTGTCGATGCCACCAACCTCGAGCGCAACCTGTACCTGGCGCTTCAGGTTATCGAGACCGGCCTGCCCGTGGTCGTCGCCCTCAACATGGCCGACTTGGTCGAGAAGAACGGTGACAAGATCGACACGGACAAGCTCTCCAAGAAGCTCGGCTGCCCGGTCATGATGATCTCCGCTCTTAAGAACAAGGGCATCAAGGAGCTGTTCGAGCAGGTCAAAAAGTCCGCTGCTTCCAAGGGGCAGGTGCCGGAGCACAAGTTCGACTCCTCCATCGAGGACGTTCTGACGCACATCGAGAACAACCTTCCGGCGAGCGTTCCCGCCAACAAGCGCCGCTATTACGCCGTCAAGCTGTTCGAGCGTGACGCAGACGCCTGCAAGCTCATCAACCTCACCAAGGAGAAGGCCGCTCGCGTGGAGCAGCTGGTCGCCCAGTGCGAGCAGGACTGCGACGACGACGCCGAGTCCATCATCACCGGCGAGCGTTACGGCGTGATTGCCCACATCATTGACGAGTGCCTCACCAAGGCTCCGGCAAAGATGAGCACCTCCGAGAAGATCGACCGCGTGGTTACCAACCGTATCCTGGGCCTGCCGATCTTTGTGGTCATCATGTTCTGCGTGTACTACATCGCCGTTTCTACCTTGGGCGGCACGGTGACCGACTTCACCAACGACCAGCTCTTCGGTACCGACGGTTGGTATGTGCTCGGCCAGGGTCGCGACGCCTACGACGCGGCCGTCGAGGCTGCGGGCGACAATGCCGACTCGGTCGACCCGGCACAGTACGGCCCCTATGTTCCGGGTATCACCACCGTGGTGCACGACGCCCTTGTGGCGGGTGGCACCGAGGACGGCGGCCTGGTCGATTCGCTCGTCTGTGACGGTATCGTCGGCGGCCTGGGCGCCATCTTCGGCTTCGTCCCGCAGATGTTCCTGCTGTTCGTCATGCTGTCCTTCCTGGAGGACTGCGGCTATATGGCCCGCGTCGCCTTCATCATGGACCGCGTGTTCCGCCGCTTTGGCCTGTCCGGTAAGTCCTTTATCCCCATGCTCGTGTCCTCGGGCTGCGGCGTCCCCGGCGTCATGGCCACCAAGACCATCGAGAACGAAAAGGACCGCCGCATGACGGTCATGACCACCACGTTCATTCCCTGTGGCGCCAAGCTGCCGATCATTGCCCTGCTCATGGGTTCCATCATCGGCGATTCTTCCACCACCGCCGCGTGGATCAGCCCGCTCTTCTACTTCCTGGGCGTCTTTGCCGTCATTGCTTCGGGCCTCATGCTCAAGAAGACCAAGCTCTTCGCCGGCCGCCCGACCCCGTTTGTCATGGAGCTCCCCGCTTACCACTTCCCGGCGATCCGCTCTTGGGCGCTGCACGTGTGGGAGCGCTGCTGGGCCTTTATCAAGAAGGCCGGCACGGTCATCTTCGCGTCCACTGTCGTGGTTTGGTTCCTGTCCAACTTTGGTAGCTACAATGGTTCCTTTGGCTTCCTGCCTGCGATGGACGGCATCCCCGAGGAGTTCATGGACTACTCCGTGCTTGCCATGCTCGGCAACCTGGTCGCTTGGATCTTCGCCCCGCTCGGCTTTAGCACCTGGCAGGCCACCGCGCTGACCGTCTCTGGCCTCGTCGCTAAGGAGAACGTCGTCGCCACCGCCGGATCGCTGCTGTCCGTCGCCGACGCGGGCGAGACCGACCCGAGCCTGTGGACCGCGTTTGCCGGCATGTTCCCGACTATGGGCGCTTGCGTTGCCTTTGGCGCATTCAACCTGCTGTGCGCTCCGTGCTTTGCCGCTATGGGCACCATCCGCAACCAGATGGACTCCGGCAAGTGGACCGCGATTGCCATCGGCTACGAGTGCGCCTTCGCATGGGTCATCGGCCTGTTCATCAACCAGTTCTACAACCTGTTCGTGCTTGGACAGTTTGGTATTTGGACGGTTGTAGCCATCGTTCTGCTGGTTGCGATGCTCTTCCAGATCTTCCGTCCCATGCCTAAGCATGTATGGACCGACGAGGACGAGACCAACGCTGCTTCCGCCGCAGTTTCCGCTTAAGTCCGAACAAGGATTAGCCCCTTTCCACGAGCCCGGGTGTCCCAGCGACACTCGGGCTTTTTGATGGGGGAGATGTGGCGTTTCCGCAGATAAAACTGACCAAAATAAACCTGTCCCTTTTTGGTAGGTGGAGAATGGGGTAAAGTAAGTGATGGCTAACTAGAGGAGGCTTGCTATGGCACCTATCGATATTGTTGTACTGGCTGTTATCGGTATTGCGTTTGTCGCGGTATGCGTGCGCATCTACCGCAAGGGCACCTGCGCCGACTGCGCTCAGGGTGGCGTTTGCACGGGGCATTGCTCCAATAAAAAGACCTGTGCCGCACTTAAGGGCGTAGACAAAATCGCCGAAGACTTGGGCCGCGGTATTAAATAAGGTCTAGGCATCCAAGCGCCTCGCGAGCATCCGTTCGCGGGGCGCTTTGCACATTTGGGGGCGAGCGCGGCGAGTTGTAGAGCGATTTTGGGGTATCGTTACCTGTACTGTTAATTGGCAACTTATCTATAACGGAGTATCCCCATGAGCGCTCGCGTAACCATGAAGGACATAGCCGCCGAGCTTGGCGTTTCCATCAATACCGTGCACAAGGCCCTGACGGGTAAGGCCGGCGTGAGCGAATCCGTGCGCTCCAAGGTGAATGCTAAGGCCGAGGCCATGGGTTACCATCGCAATACGAGTGCCTCGAGCCTGCGCCGCAAGGATATCAATCTGGTGTTTTGCCTGCCCCGCGCATCGCGCGAGGGAGCGTACTTTTTCCGTTACCTGTGGGAAGGCTGCAATCGCTTTGAACAGGAGGTCATCGACCGGGGCATTACGGTTGAGCGCGTTGAATTTGGCGTGGGCGGCTACGCTGATGCGCTCGAGCAGATTGATGAGCGTCTGCAGGTGGGCGAGAAGATTGATGGCTTGCTCGCCTATGCGCCGGGCGACGATCGTGCGACTGAGCTTTTGGGGCAGATCGCCGAGGCGGGCGTGACGATTGAGCTTGTCGACGGCGACCGTCCGCATTTGAATCGTTTGGGTGCGAGCTTGGCCGATTATTCGACGGCAGGCAGCCTTATGGCCGAGCAGGCGGCAAACCTGGTCCATGCTTCTGGGGCCGACGCCCGCGTGCTCCTTTTGACAGGCGACCCATATACCGATTCGCACTATCTAACCGCCCGCGCCTTCCACAATTACCTGCGCGAACGTGATATTCCATGGCAGGTTGAGGATCTTGCAGGTGCCCATGCGCAAGTCAAACAACTCGAGCATGAGCTCGAAAAGCGCTTGAGTGCGCCGGACGCCCCTGAACTTATCTGTAGCGTTTTTGCCGTTGGTTCCGAAGTGGTTGCCGACGCGCTCGTCTCGGCCGGCAAGGCCGGTCAGGTCATGGTGATCGGCAACGACCTGTTTCCCGAAAGCGCCCTGGCCTTGCGCCGCGGTATCTTTACCAATATTGTCTATAAGGACCCGACGAGCCTGGCGTATCGCGGCGCCAAGACACTGGGCGATTATTTGCTGTGGGGAAGGACCCCGACGGAGCCCGTCCAGAAGGGCGCCGTCGAGATGGTATTTGCCAGCAATGTCGACCGCTACTGCGAACTTGCGGGTATTTAGCCGATTGAGCAGGTACCCCCTCTTGCGACGTGCATTTTTGGGAGTATTCAGCATTGGCATGCCCTGAATGAGGTGCAGAACGACTGTTTTAAGTGCCCCCGATGGCGTAATTTGCCATCGGGGGCACTTTTTATGCCGATCGGGCGCTATCTGCGTTCCAAATAGGACGCTGAGGATGGCGCACGGCGCGCTCCAATGCTGAATACTCCCAAAAATGTACGTCGGGACATGACCCACCTGAGCAAAAGCGCTCAAGTTCGGTGTTCGGGGACGCCAACCGGTCCGCAATGCATGCAAGTCACAGCTCCGGCAACCGTTGAACGGGCAAAACCTACCGTTCACCCCATGGTTGTTAGGTGAACGTTCACCTTTTGAGTCGTAATGGATTAGTATGGTGAACGTTCACCTAGAGGATGACGAGCGTATTGTGCGCCCGCTCCGCAAACAAAGGGGTTGTTTGATGAAAAACTTCATGGACGATCAGGATTTCCTGCTGAGCACCAAGACCGGCGAGGAGCTGTTCCACAACTTTGCCGAGGGCATGCCCATCGTCGACTATCACTGCCACATTTCTCCCAAGGAGATCTGGGGGGACAAGCGTTTCGAGAACATCACCGAGGTTTGGCTGGGCGGCGACCACTACAAGTGGCGCTTGATGCGTGCCAACGGCGTCGACGAGCGTTTTATCACTGGCGACGCCCCTGCTCGCGAGAAGTTCCAAAAGTGGGCCGAGACCCTGGGTCGCTGCGTTGGCAACCCCGTCTTTGAGTGGAGCCACCTGGAGCTTAAGCGCTACTTTGGCTACGAGGGCGTCCTCAACGGCAAGACCGCCCAGGAGGTCTGGGACCTTGCCAACGCCAAGCTCGCCGAGGCCAGCTTTACCTGCCGCAACCTGATCAAGCAGTCCAACGTCCGCATGATCTGCACTACCGACGACCCCGCCGACAGCTTTGAGTGGCACAAGAAGATTGCCGCCGATGACAGTTTTGACGTTCAGGTCGTTCCCGCCATGCGCCCCGACGCCGCTCTGCGCATCGAGCGCGGCCAGGAGTTCGCCGACTACTGCAAGCACCTTTCCGAGGTTGCCGGCGTTGAGGTCAGCGACTTTGAGGGCATGAAGTCCGCCATCTCCAAGCGCTACGATGTTGCCCACGAGCTGGGCTGCCGCGCCTCCGACCACGCACTCGATTACGTTATGTATGTCCCGGCTACCGCCGATGAGATTGAGACCATCTTTGCCAAGGGCCTGGCTGCCGAGCCGCTCACCGAGGATGAGATCCTTAAGTACAAGACCGCCTTTATGCAGTTTGTCGCGGGCGAGTATGTCCGCCTGGGCTGGGCCATGCAACTGCACTTTGGCTGCAAGCGCGACAACAACCGTGCCATGTTCGCCAAGCTCGGCCCCGATACCGGTTATGACTGCATCTCCAACTACACGCCGTCCGACCAGCTCGCCGATTTCCTCAACTCCATCCAGGAGACCTGCGGCTTGCCCAAGACCATCCTGTACAGCTTGAACCCCATCGACAACACCATGATCGATACCGTCATGGGTTGCTTCCAGGAGGCCCCGACCGCTGGCAAGATTCAGAACGGCTCTGCCTGGTGGTTCAACGACAACGAGGTCGGTATGCGCGAGCAGCTCACGGCTCTGGCCAACGAGGGCGTCCTGGGCAACTTTGTCGGCATGCTCACCGACTCCCGCTCCTTCCTGTCCTATCCGCGCCACGAGTATTTCCGTCGCGTGCTGTGTAGCGTGATCGGCGAGTGGGTTGAGCAGGGCAAGTATCCGGCCGACATGGAGCTGCTGGGCACCATCGTGCGCGATATCAGCTACAACAATTCCGTTCGCTACTTTGGCTTCGATCTGGACACTGTCGAGGCATAGATCTGTATGTGTTCCGATTGGTGAAATCGGTTGCAAAGGGGAGGGACCATATGGGAACAGGGCAACAGAAAAACGAGCAGATTGTGTCTGCTCAGGCGGATTCGGGATCGATGCAGAGCTCGCAGGATATCAAGCTGAGCTGGCGTGAGAAAATCTGCTATGGCTTTGGCGATTTGGGCAACGGATTTATGTTCGATCTTGGTCAGGCATATCTGACCAAGTTCTACACTGACATCTGCCTGATTTCGCCAGGCGTGGTGAGCCTGATTTTCGCCGCCACCAAGATTTTCGATGCGTTCATGGACCCGATTGCCGGTGCATTCGTCGACGGTAGAAAGAAGATTGGCAAGCACGGTCGGTTTCGTCCGGTTATGATGGTTTCGGCCGTGATCCTTGCCGTTCTAACCGTGGTGACCTTCACTGCGCCCGATATTCCCATGGCGGGTAAAATTGCCTATGCGCTGATAACTTACATGATCTGGGGCGTCGTATACAGCTTCACCAACGTGCCGTACGGATCTCTGGCCACGGTAATGACGCGTGACGTCGATGACCGCGCGCACATGGCGTCAACGCGCCAGGCCGGTTCGCTTTGCGCACAGCTCATCACGGGCGTAGCGTTCATCCCATTGGTCCTGTTCTTTGCGGGTGGCGACACGCTCGACGGCAATCCGCACGGCTATACGATTGCAGCTGTCGTCATGGGACTGTGCGGCATCGCCGGATTCGCCATCTGCTTTTTGGGAACGCGCGAGCATATCCGTATCGATCGACAGGCCGAGGAGAAGGCTGCGGGAAAGGCCGGCAAGAAGTCGAGCGCATTCAGCACGTATTTCAAGGTCGTTTTCACCAACAAGAACCTGGGAGCAGTTATCCTGCTTACGCTGTTTACCATTTCGGCCATGAACACCAACAACACCATGATGGTGTATTTCTGCCAGTACAACCTGGGTAACATCGCGTTGCAGCCCGTTGTCAACGGCATCATGATCGGAACGTCGGTTGTCGCCATTCTCGCCATCCCGACGCTCGTCAAGCATTTCGGTAAGAAGCGCACGTGCGTCGCCTGCTTTATCGTCGGCGCTGTGGCAAACGGCCTCAACTTCATCCTGCCGACCAATACCGTGACGTTCATCATCTTCGTCACCATCGGCTACGTCGCGCTTGCCATCCCCAACGGTATCACCTGGAACCTGGTTTCCGATGTTATCGATTACGGTGAATGGCACACGGGAATCCGCAAGGAGGGTACGACCTACGCCGCGTTCAACTTTTCTCGTAAGCTTGCGCAATCCCTTGCCGCGATCATTTCCGGCGGCATCCTTGCCCTTACCGGATATGTGGCAAATAAGCCCCAGACGGCCGCCACGCTGCTTGGCATCAAGGGCGCTCTGACGATTTATCCCGCTTGCGCCCTTCTGGTGGCAGCCTTGATCATCTTCGCTCTCTACGACATTACCGAGAAGAAGTTCAATTCCATTTCCAACGACCTGTCGAATGGTCGCTGGGAGCGCGGCAAGATCGGCGAGAGCACTATCGAGACGATCGATAAATAGTCCCGCTGTTTAAACAATCATGAATGCAACCCGGTGCGGCGATGCCGTACCGGGACTTGAGTTGAGAGGAAAACCTCTATGAATAACATCAGCTACGAGACGCTCGAGAAGATCGGCTACGAGGGCTACGTGCTGCCCAAGGACGCCCCCGAGAAGGTCCTGCAGTTTGGCGAGGGCAATTTCCTGCGCGCCTTCGTCGATCGTTTCTTCGATATGGGCAACGAGGCCACCGGTTGGAACGGCAAGGTCGTCATGGTGCAGCCCATCAGCGGCGCCTTCGATTTCGCCGATGGTATCAATGCCCAGGATGGCCTGTACACCGTACTGGTGCGCGGCAAGGAGAACGGTGACACGGTTGACGATACCCGCGTGATCAGCGCCTGCAGCCGTTGCCTCAATCCGTATCGCGAGGCTGACTACCGTGCCATGATGGAGGTCGCCGTTTCCGACGACCTGGAGATTATCGTCTCCAACACCACCGAGGCCGGTATCGCCTACGATCCGTCCTGCAAGGCCGACGACATGCCCCCCGCGAGCTTCCCTGCCAAGCTTGCCCAGGTGCTCCATGCCCGCTGGGCTGCCGGCAAGCAGGGCGTCATCGTGCTCGCCTGCGAGCTCATCGACCATAACGGCGAGGAGCTGCTGCGCATCATGAACCAGTACGTGAGCGACTGGGGCTGGGAGGACGAGTTTTCGCAGTGGATGACCAACGACTGCACCGTCTGCACCACGCTCGTCGACACCATCGTTCCGGGTCGCATCCGCGATCCCAAGGAGGCCGCTGCCGTGGCCGAGCGCTTGGGCTATGAAGATCCGTTCTTGGCCGTGCGTGAGCCCTTCCAGATGTGGGGCATCCAGGGTGACGAATCGCTCAAGGAGCGTCTGCCCTTCGTGAAGGCCGGTCTGCCGGGTGTCTTTGTGACCCCCGACGTCACCCCGTACAAGAAGCGCAAGGTCCGCATCCTCAACGGCGCCCACACCGCCTTTGTCCCGGGTTCCTGGGTTGCCGGCTTTGATATCGTGCGCGATTGCATGCACGACGAGACCGTCCGCGGCTTCATGAACACTATGCTCTACGACGAGGTCATTCCGACGCTTGCCGCCGACCTGGATGTCGAGGACTGCAAGGCCTTTGCCGCCGCTGTTGAGAACCGCTTCGATAACCCGTTTATCGACCACGCGCTGCTCTCCATCTGCCTCAACTCCACGGCTAAGTGGCGTGCCCGCGACCTGCCTACGCTCAAGGACTACGCTGCCGAGACCGGCAACCTGCCCAAGTGCCTGGCGACGAGCCTGGCCACGCTCATCTCCTTCTACACGCAGGAGCTCGTGTCCCGCGAGGGCGACGGCCTGCACCTGCGTCGCTCCGACGGCACCGAGTACACCGCTCAGGACGACGCCTTTGTGCTCGACTTCTACGCTGCTCACGCCGGCGCCGACGACGCCGAGCTGGTGCACGATGTGCTCTCCAACGAGCAAATGTGGGGCGAGGATCTTACGCAGATCGCCGGCCTGGAGGAGTTTGTCGTCAACGCTCTCGCCGTCGTGCGCTCCGAGGGCGTCAAGCAGGCGTTCGCGAACGCTCAGGCCTAAATCCTTCTGTACGCCCGCCGGGTAACTGGCGGGCGTCACTCGACTTCTGCTCAACCTGTAGGGTTAGGACTCTTTGTAATGAACACTATCCAGATCAATCCGGCCGACAACGTCATCGTTGCGCTGTCGCCGCTCGCCAAGGGTGCTGCCGTCGAGGTTCCCGGCGTGGGCGAGGTCGTTGCCGCGGAGGATATCCCGCAGGGTCACAAGATGGCCGTGCGCGCCATTGCAGCCGGTGAGGATGTCATCAAGTACGGTCTTCCCATCGGCCACGAAAGTAACTTTATAAGTCCGAACAGGACGGTAAGTATTCCGCGTAACAGTCTTGCTCGTGCGGATGCCGTTTGCGTCGTAGGCAAAATCGAGGACGTCCTCGGTCGTGCTGTCGCG
>CAJLLB010000015.1 GCA_905207425.1 uncultured Collinsella sp. | reverse complement strand
GCCTGCCGCGATGCACTCCTCGTCGGTGGCGTCCAGGTTGCCGTAGCGGATGTTATCCATCACGGTGCCGGTGAACAGGTTCACGTCCTGCAGCACCACGCCCAGCGAGCGGCGCAGATCGGCCTTGCGGATCTTGTTGACGTTGATGCCGTCGTAGCGGATCTTGCCATCGGCGATGTCATAGAAGCGGTTGATGAGGTTGGTGATGGTCGTCTTGCCGGCACCGGTGGCGCCGACAAACGCGACCTTCTGACCCGGCTTGGCAAACACGGACACGCCGTGCAGCACCTCGTGGTCGGGTGTGTATCCAAAGTCCACGTTGTCCATGACCAGGTCGCCGCGCAGCGGCACGTACTCGATCTCGCCGGTTGCGCGGTGCGGATGTTTCCACGCCCACATGCCGGTGTGGTGGTCGGCCTCCTCGAGCTGCCAGGTATCGGGGTTCACCTGCGCGTTGACGAGCGTCACGTAGCCTTCGTCGGTCTCGGGCTTCTCGTCGATGAGCTCAAAGATGCGGTCGGCGCCGGCGAGGCCCATGACCACGGCGTTGATCTGCTGCGAGATTTGACCAATCTGTCCGCAGAACTGCTTGGTCATGTTGAGGAACGGCACCACGACGGCGATGGACAGCGTCATGCCCGAGATGCTCAGGTTGGGCACGCCCAGCGCCAGGAAAATGCCGCCTGCCAGTGCGACCAGCACGTAGAGCAGGTTGCCCAGGTTCATAAGGATGGGCATGAGGATGTTGGCGTACATGTTGGCCATCTGCGAGACCTCGAAGAGCTTTTCGTTGCGCTCGTCAAAATCGGCCTCGGCGGCAGACTCGTGGCAGAATGCCTTGACGACCTTCTGGCCGTTCATGACTTCCTCGATATGACCCTCGACCACGCCGAGCTCGGTCTGCTGCGCAATGAAGAAGCGCGCGGAGTTGGAGCCGAGCAGCTTGGTCATAAAGGTCATAAAGGCGACGCCTGCCACAATGACCAGGCACATCCAAACGCTGTAGTACAGCATGATAAAGAACACCGTGACGATGACGATGGTCGTCATGAGCAGGTTGGGCAGCGACTGGCTGATCATCTGGCGCAGCGTGTCGATGTCGTTGGTGTAGTGGCTCATGATGTCGCCGCGCTGGTGCGTGTCGAAGTAGCGAATCGGCAGGTCCTGCATGCGGTTGAACATCTTCTCGCGCAGCTTCTCGAGCGAGCCCTGCGTGACGATGGCCATGGCGCGGTTCCAGAAGAGCGAAGACAGGATGCCGACGCCGTAGATGCAGGCGAGGGTGGTCACGAGCTGTGCGATCTTGGGCTGTGCGGCTTCCCAATCGCCCGACTGCCACGATTCGCTAATAATCTGCAGAGCGCTCTGAAGGAAGGTCGCGCCGATGGAGTTGATGATGGCGCAGAGCACCACGCCGACGACGACGAGGGGCAAAAGCACGGGGTAGAAGCCAAAGAGCGTCTTGATGAGGCGCGACATGGTGCCACCCTTGCGGTTGAGCGCGCGCTCGGCGGTCGTTGCCTTACTCATGTGCCTCGCCTCCTTCCTGGGTCTGAGCTTGTGTTGCGGATGCCTCGGTGTCGGCCTCGACGGCCCCTTCGCCCTCGGCAGACATCTTGTTTTGCGAGGTAAAGGTCTCGCGGTAGATCTCGCTCGTCTTGAGCAGCTCGTCATGGTTGCCGATCTGCGCGATACGGCCACCCTCCATGACGATGATGCGGTCTGCGTCCTGCACGGAGCTGATGCGCTGGGCGATGATGAGCTTGGTCGTGTTGGGCAGATAGCTTGCCAACCCTGCGCGAATCTTGGCGTCGGTCTTGGTGTCGACAGCGCTGGTGGAGTCGTCCAGGATTAAGATCTTGGGGCGACGCAGCAGGGCACGCGCAATGCACAGGCGCTGCTTCTGACCGCCGGAAACATTGGAGCCGCCCTGTTCGATCCAGGTGTCATAGCCCTTGGGGAAGCCATCGACAAACTCGTCGGCGCAGGCCAGATGTGCCGCCTCGCGGACTTCCTCGTCGGTGGCGTTCGGGTCGCCCCAGCGCAGGTTCTCGGCAATGGTGCCGCTAAACAGCACGTTTTTCTGCAGCACCATGGCCACTTGGTGGCGCAGCGCGTCCAGGTCGTAGTCGCGTACGTCCATGCCGCCCACGCGCACGGTGCCTTCGGTGGCGTCGTACAGACGGGCGATGAGGTTTACAAGCGTGGACTTGGCCGAGCCGGTACCGCCGATGATACCGATGGTCTCGCCGCTCTTAATGTGCAGGTCGATATCGTCGAGCGCCTGGCGCTTCGCATGCGCGGAATACTTAAAGCTCACGTGGTCAAAGTCGATGGAACCGTCGGCAACCTCGAGCACGGGCTCGGCGGGATCGGCGATCGTGGGCTCGGCGGCCAGCACCTCGGTAATGCGGTGCGCCGATTCGTCGGCCATGGTCACCATGACAAAGATCATCGACAGCTGCATCAGGCTCATGAGGATCGCGAAGCCATAGGTAAAGATCGAGGAGAGCTGGCCCACGTCGAACAGCGTGCCCTGGCTCGTGATGATGAGCTTGGATCCCAGGTAGATGATGATGACAAATGCGCCGTTGACGCAGATGTTCATCATGGGGTTGTTAAAGGCGAGCAGCTTCTCGGCGCGGGTGAAGTCCATCTGGACGTCGTGCGCGGCGGTGGCGAACTTCTCCTTCTCAAAGTCTTCGCGCACGTAGCTCTTGACCACGCGCATGCCGGTGACGTTTTCCTCGACGGACTCGTTAAGGGCGTCGTACTTGTGGAACACGCGCGAGAAGATGGGGCGTACCTTAAAGATGATAAAGAACAGTCCAAAGCCCAGCAGCGGAATGATGACCAGGTAGACCATGGCGACGCTGCCGCCCATGATAAATGCCATGGTAAAGGCGAAGATCAAGACCAGCGGCGCGCGCACGGCGATACGGATGATCATCATAAAGGCCTGTTGAACGTTGTTGATGTCAGTGGTCAGACGCGTGACGAGCGAGGAGCTCGAGAACTCATCGATGTTGGCAAAGCTGAACGTCTGGATCTTGTAGAACAGGTCGTGACGCAGGTTCTTGGCAAAGCCGCAACTCGCATGGCTGCAGGTGACGCCGGCAGCGGCGCCAAAAGCAAGCGACGTCAGCGCGATGAGCACCAAAAAGCCTGCGGTGGGAAGCATCTCGGCTACGGTGGCGCCGTCTTTGATGGCGTCGATCAGGTTGGCGGTGATAAATGGAATCAGCATTTCGCAGAGCACCTCGCCAAGCACGAGCAGCGGCGTGGCAACGGTGACTTTCATATAGTCGCGGATGCTGCCCATGAGGGTTTTAATCATCCAGTTCCTCCCAGGTTACACGGATTTTATCGAGCATTTCGGCGAGGTCTTCGCGCTCGTCGTGGGTGAGGGCACTAAAGGCCCGCTCTCTAAAGCGGATGCGGGCCGCCTGGTCGATGCGGGCGTTTTCTCGGCCGGTTTCGGTCAGGCGAATGGTGAGTTGCCGTCGATCTTTGGGGTTACGGCTGCGCTCAATGAGGCCGTTGACCTCGAGCTTGGACAGGATCTCGGAAAGCGACCCCGGCTTGAGGTCAAAGTGCATGCCGAGTTCCTGCTGCGACATCTCGCCGCCGGGCTGCTTGGCCAGCAGGCAAATGATGGGCGCCTTGCCGGACACGCCTCCGCCATGAAAATGCATGTAATGGCCGCAAAAACCCAGGCCGCTCAGGATGCGCTTGGCAAGCTTGTCTTCCGAGCTAACCGCTTCGGGTACATCCGCCGACTGTGACGGGTCGCCGCCGGGCTCGTGCGAACAAAGGTTAAGAAGTTCATCGCACATGAATTAGTGTTGCTCCTTTCTTTAGTTAGGTAGTGGAATTGTTTTGCGCCTAACCAATCTAGGAGCATGAGAAATGAATGTCAAGGTACCAAACTAGTGGTTACGCGGTTTTACCAAACCGCGTAACGGCTCGACGCTGCAAGCGTTCCTAAGCGGCAATCTGTGATTCCGCCACGGTCCGCTTTGGTGCATGTGATCCCTTGGGGACGGAGGAAAAGGGATCATTTTCCGTAACCTTTCCGCAACAATTTACCCTTCGCGCTGCTCGACTCCGCTCACAACGTCCCCTGCGCTACACTTAGTCGCACTGTGGCGCTGCTGTGCCGCGCCCGAACTAAGGGGGGACTCTCATGAAGAACACTCAGCTGCTGCTGATCAACGATATGTGCGGCTACGGCAAGGTCGCGCTTTCCGCCATGCTGCCGGTGCTGTCGCACATGGGCTACCGTATCCATAACCTGCCGACGGCGCTCGTTTCCGATACGCTCAACTACCCCAAGTTCTACATCCACGACACCACCGAGTACGTGCGTCAAAGCCTCGCTATCTGGGATGAGCTCGGCTTTGAGTTCGACGCCATCTCGACCGGCTTTATCGTGACCGAGGAAGAGACGCGTATCATCTCGGACTTTTGCCACCGCCGCGCGCAAAAGGGCACCAAGGTGTTCGTCGATCCCATCATGGGCGACAACGGCAAGCTCTATGCGGGCGTGCCCGAGTCCACGATTGGCCTTATGCGGCATCTGCTGGAGTGCGCAGACTACGCGGTGCCCAACTATACCGAGGCATGCCTGCTCACCGATACGCCTATCGCCGAGCAACTCACGCCCGACGAGGCCCGCGCCCTTGTGGACGCCGTGCGCGAGCTGGGTGCCAAGTCGGTGGTCATTACGAGCGCCGTGGTCAATGGCACGAACGCGGTTATCGGTTACGACCATGTGGCGGGGGAGTACTTCACGATTCCCTTTGAGCTCATTCCGGTCTATTTCCCGGGCACGGGCGACACGTTCTCGGCGGTGCTCGTCGGCCGCGTTATGGCCGGTTGGAGCCTGCAGCGCGCGACGTCCGATGCCATGCGCGTGGTGGCTGAGCTTATCGAGCGCAATGCCGACCAAGAGGACAAGTCGGCTGGCCTTCCCATCGAGGCCTGCCTGGATGTGATTGACCATGAGTAATGCTGGCGAGGGCGGCGCCAAGCCTGCGGGCGAGAACAAGCCGCTCGGCGCGCCGCGGGGCAAGCGTCCGCGCATCCGCGTGAGCTGCGTGGACCAGCTGGGTGCGTGCCGCTGCCACCATGGTCACAAGCCGGGCGACGTTTTTGACTTCGACCGAGACCGCGGCAAGATGTGTGCCATGGCCTGCCATGTGGGCTTTCCCTATATCGATATCCTGCGCTATGGCGGAACCGTGCCTGGCAACGAGCCCGGTACGGCAAAGTTCTGCTGCCCCGAGGTCGATACGCTGAACGTCTGGCTTGCCGAGATCGTCGACGAGTAGTCGAGCGCAATGTGACAAAGGGACAGTCCCTTTGTCACATTCGCCGGGGCTGCCCCTTCTTTTTGCTTATAATCCTAAATCTCTGCATTTCATCCGATTTTAGGTTCTAAAAATCCTACATTTCATCGAAAATTAAGCGCATAAAACTTTGCATTTCATTTGATGACACTGAGGGGAGAGCCTATGCTGCGCAGGAAAATAGCGGCAGAGCTGGAGCGTTGGCTGAAGTCTGCCGAGCAAAAGGCCTTATTCATCACGGGTTCTCGCCAGATCGGCAAAAGCTATTCGATTCGCGCATTTGGCAAAGCCAGCCATGCAACCTACATCGAGCTTAACCTCATGGAAAATCGCCAGGCAAAAGATGCTCTTCTCGAGGCGCGGGATGCCGATGATTTCATCAGCAGGGTGACGCTTCTTTCGGGAAAGTCGATTGCACCAGGCAAAACGCTCGTGTTTATCGATGAGGTCCAAGAGGCCCCCGACATCATGACGATGGCAAAGTTCCTTGTTGAGGACGGGAGGTGCCGCTGGGCGTTTTCGGGGTCAATGCTCGGGACCCAGTTCAAGGGCGTCAGGTCCTATCCCGTGGGGTATGTCCACGAGCTTAGGATGTTCCCGCTCGATTTTGAGGAGTTTTGCTGGGCAACCGGGGTGAGCGAGGGGGCTCGCCAAACGATACGTGACGCGTGTATCAGCGAGAGGCCCATTCCTGATTACATTCATGACGCGATGATGGCAAACTTCAGGACCTATACCGTTGTCGGCGGAATGCCGGAGGTCGTGCAGCGTTTCCTTGACACGCAGGGCGACCTTGCCTCTGTTCGTCAGCTACAGTCAGAGCTCAACGAACAGTACCGGCGGGATATCTCCAAGTATGCAAGCGGGCGAGCCCTGCAGGTGCAGAGCATCTACGATCAGCTCCCTATTATGCTCGAGGGCGAACACAAGCGTTTCGTGCTCAATTCCATTGACCCCAAGGCGCATTATGAGAAGTACCAGCGAGATTTTGTCTGGCTTGTCGATGCCGGCGTTGCTCTCAAAGCCGATATCGTAACCGAGCCAAAGTCGCCCCTGCTCAAGACGGCACGGCCATCGCAGTTCAAGCTATACCAATCGGATACGGGCATGTTGATGGCGCGCTACCCCGTTGGAGTCGCCCAAGCGGCGTATCTTGATAGCAAGGAGCCCAATCTGGGCGGCATTTACGAAAACGTGGTGGCCCAGCAGCTGGCTGCCCAAAATCGCCAGCTTTACTACTATCAGACAAAAAAGCGCGGTGAAGTGGACTTTGTGGTCGACGGACCGGATGGGACGGCTGTTCCGATCGAGGTTAAATCGGGCTCCTATTACCATGCGCACGCTGCGCTCGGTCATGTGCTTGATACGGCTGAATATGGCGTAAGGCTCGGGATTGTTTTCTCGAGAGGCAACGTTGAGCGCAACGGAGCGGTTCTCTATTTGCCGCTATATGCGACCTGGGCCCTTTCGGATGTTTTGGGCGACTCCTGCGCCGAGGGGATAAAGCTGGAGGTCAAGCCGGTCTAGGGCCAGTCCCGGATGTGACAAAGGGACAGTCCCTTTGTCACATTCATGAGTGTGGATTTTCTCCCACCGAGATAACGAGCGTGGATTTTCTCCCGTTTAGAGCGCACTCGAGCGCTCAAAGTGGGAGAAAATCCACGCTCGTTTTATGCCGATGGCGTGGCACGTGCGTCCGCGTGCTCGCTTGCCTATAACTGCTCGAGCATGGCCGTGCAGCCGGCGAGCACATCGCGGTAGGTGGCATCGAAGTTGCCGGTGTACCAGGGATCGGCCACGTCGCCGGGGCGATCGGTCCAATCGAGCAGGCGCGAGATCTTGCCGTCGGGGTCGTCGCCAAAGATGCGGTACAGGCCGCGGGCGTTTTCGTCGTCCATATAGACAATGTGGTCCCAGTCGCCATACTCCGCGCGTCGCACCTGGCGCGCGCGATGTGCGACGACGGGAATCCCGACCTCGCGCAGCTTGGCGAGCGTGCCATGGTGCGGCGGGTTGCCAATCTCCTCGGTCGAGGTCGCCGCGGAATCAATGACAAACTCGCCCTCGCGCCCAGCGCGGCGCACGAGCTCGGCAAACACCGACTCAGCCATCGTCGAGCGGCAGATATTCCCATGGCAGATAAACAGTACACGTTGCATATGCGGTTTCCTTTCGATCGCCATCATCGAGCTCGAGTATCGCATCTACGCCTGCGCCCTCGCCCGCTTGCGCTCCCAGCGAGCCAACTTAATCGTCACCAGCGTGAGCGCCCAGGCCACAAGCGAGAACACGGCACCGACCGCGCCAACGTAGGCAATGCCAACTCCGCTTACCACGGCGCCGCCCACTGCGGTGCCAAACGAGATGCCGACGTTAAACGCCATGGGCTCAACCGAACTTGCGAGTACCATCGACTTGGGGTGGCGGCTGCGTGCCACATCCATAAAGTGTGTGATGCACGACACCGAGAACAGGTACATGAGCAGCGCCAAGCTAAAGACAAAGACCAGCGCGAGCGGCATGGTGCCGCCCAAAGCAAACAGCCCGAGTAACGCCGCAGCCTGCAGCACAAACGTCACAAGCAGCGCCTTCATGCCAAAGCGCGCATCGATCCATCCGCCCAGGATGTTCGAGATCAGGCAGAACACGCCGTAGGCCATAAGCGTGGTACTGGCTTCGACCGTGCCCATGCCCAGCACCTGCTCAAGATAAGGCGTCACGTAGCCGTAGAACACATAGACCGAGCCCACGCCAAACAAAAAGATGAGCATGCCGGTGATGATGCTCGGCTCGCGTAGCAGACCCGCCTGCTCGCGAAAGGTGGCGGGCTCGTCGGTTTGTCCGGCGCGCGGCATAGACGCCACGAGCGCTCCACAGATCAAAACGGCAAAGGTTAGCGTGCCGTACATGGCCACGTGCCAATCGAGCGTGTCGGCCACAAACTTACCGATCGAAGTGACAAAGACCATCGCCACGGAAAACGCGCCGTACACCACCGAGATGGCAAGCGAAGTTTGCTGCGGGGACAGAAGCTCAGGGATGTACGTCACGCCCACGGCGAGCAGTGCGCCCGAGACGGAGCCCAGGACAATGCGCGAGATAAAGAGCACCTGGAAGTTGGGCGCCAACGCCATGACCAGGTTGCCGAGCACAAAGACGATGCTATAGCACACGAGCAGCTGGTAGCGGCGAAAACGTCCCGTGCTGAGCGCGAGCACCGGCGTCGCGATAGCGTAGATCAGTGCGAACACGCTAATAAGTTGGCCTGCGGTGGCAAGCGATACGCCGAGTTCCGTCGCCAGGTCGCTTTCGATGCCGATGACCACGAACTCGGAGCAGCCGAGCGAGAATCCCAACAGCACGAGCAGCGCCAGGCAGAGCTTGGTGCGCGCAGGGGAGAGCGCGGCGGCGGTTGACTTACTTTTAGGCGTGGTTGCGGCGGTCAAGGTTGTCACTCCAATGTCGCATGAATAAGCGGGATTCAATCCCTGCAACTCTAACAGAATGTGACAAAGAGACAGTCCCTTTGTCGCATTGCGCTGCCGGCCAGTCGCCCAAACCGTCACAACATTCGGCGAAAATCTCGAAATCGAGGAAAAGCGTCGAATGTTGTGACGGTTTTTGTGTCCGGCGCGGGTGAGCTTCGGTGTCGTCTGGGGGTATAAAACTAGCGAGTGTTTATTTGCGAGGCCTAAGGGGCGCCCCGTATGGATATCGATAACTTTGAATGGTGGTATAGCGAGGGCGAAGCTCCGGATGAGGAGTGGGACGAGCCTACGCCGCGTGGCGTGTCGAGCGACGAGGACGAGACCGGCAACGACGTCGCCGCCGACTCGGACGCCGCCCTCGACCCCGTCGAGCCCCTGACCTTCGAACAAGCTTGGGCCCAGGCCGAGGCAGACGAGGCCAAGGCCGACGCTACGGCCACGCTCGGCGAGCCAGCCGACATGTCGATCTCGCCGGCAAAGACCCCGCAGCCGCGTCACACTATCGACCCCGACAGCACGGCATCCTTCAGCATTCTCGACGTGCCCTCGCAGGGTGCCCAGGCGCCCGCACCCACACGTCGCCCCAATCTGTCTCGCGAGGAAGATGCAGGACGTTGCTCGCCGCTCGGCCCCATCCTTATCGCCTTTATGGCCGGCGTTATCGCATGCTCGGTAATTGGAAACGTCTGGAGCCATGTCGAACAACAGCGAAAAGACGCCGCCAAGGTCGAGATGTCTGTCGAGCAATCGCTCAGCCGCACGCGCTCGGTACATGTGTCGGTCGAGGTCAAGGACGGCGCGACGTGGGACACCGCGCGCGGCGACAGCCAAATGCTCATCCATATCGTGGGGCGCACGCTCAAAGGGCAGACAATTGACGAGTATCAATACGTCAATTCCGCTGGTGACGGCATCGAGCTCAAGCCCGGAGACTACGAGCTCACCGTCGATGAACCGCCCGTCGCCACCGACGGCACGCGCTTCCGCGCCTCAAAGCGCATGGTCCCCGTGAACTTTAACTCACAGGCGCCCGACACGGTCGACACTACACCGCAGGGCGGGTTCGACCTTTACGTGGATACCCAGTAGGCGCTCGCCGCTCATTCCGCTATGGCTACTCAATAATCGCCTGCCGTCCCGTCCCGCCGCCAAGAGTGGGACAATAGCCCTCGACACTATTGTTTACTTTTGGAGGAAGTAGCATGTCTACCGTCACTACCATCAAGCGCGGCAGCCTCACCGCGGCCATCGATTCCATGGGCGCTCAGCTCACGAGCCTTGCCCTCAACGGCAACGAGTATCTGTGGCAGGGCGACCCGGCCTTTTGGGGCAAGCATGCGCCTATCCTGTTCCCCATCGTGGGATCGCTGCGCAACAACATGGCGACATCTGCGGCCGGCACCTGCGAGATGCCGCGCCACGGACTCGCTCGCATCGTCGAGCACAAGTTGGTCGAGGTTTCGGAGGACGGCTCCTCGGTAACGTACGAGATCACTGACACGCCCGAGTCGCTCAAGGCGTTCCCGTTCCACTTTAAGCTCAACATGACCTATGCCCTGACCGGCGACGCCACGCTCACGCAGACCTTTGCCGTCACCAACACCGGCGACGTGGCCCTGCCGTTCTCGGTGGGCGGTCATCCTGCATTCAACGTGCCCGCCCCCGGTGCCGAAGACGAGGCGTTCGAGGATTACGAGCTGGCGTTTACCGAGGCTTGGACTAACGAGGCTCCCATCATCACGCCCGACGGTCTTATGACGTTCGAGGGTAGCTACAAGGCTCCCGATAACTCGGACGTGCTGCCCATTACGCACCGCAGCTTCGATAACGATGCCATCATGTTCACCGATACCCCGGGCTCCACGCTCACGCTGCGCGGTCGCAAGTCGGGCCACGGCGTCAAGATCGACTTTGAGGGCTTTAAGTACATCGGCGTGTGGTCTGCCGCCAACGACGCCCCGTTTGTGGCGCTCGAGCCCTGGACCGGTCACACCACCATGGACACCGAGGACGACGTTTTTGAGCACAAGGTCAACACGATCACGCTGGCGCCGGGCGAGACGGACAAGCGCAGTTTTAGCGTTACCTTGCTCTAGAGGTTCCGCCGCTCGGTCGATGCTGCGCGTCGTCCAGAGCGACAAGTTGTCATTCAAAAGGCAAGGCATAGACCTTCTGGTCATGCCTTGCCTTTTTCATGCCACTTGTTCGCTCTGGACGTCGCTCGCCGGCATTGCCAAAACATCGGCGTCCCCAATGACTACCGCGTGTCTATTAATTTTTCGAGCTTGTGCTGCGCTGCTAGTTGCTGGCGTATATCCTGTTAAGTCGTCAGCATACGATTCAACAGGGAAGGCAGATTATGCATTCTCCCCATCAACGCGACGCGCATCCACAGCCGGTGTGCAGCCGTCGTATCTTCTTAGGCAGTGCGTTTGCTGCGAGCGCTTCCGTCGTCGCCGGCGCACTTGCCGGTTGCCAGCGCCCCTCCACGCTGGAAGTGGCCCAGCCCACGACGGGCGGCGGTCGCGACGACCTGTCCGATTCCGTGATCGGCAAGGACAAGATCCGCATCGGCATGGAGGCGGCCTACGCCCCGTACAACTGGCAGGTCTCCGAAGCCAGCAAGTACACTATCCCCATCGACAACGTGCAGGGCGCCTATGCCGATGGTTACGACGTGCAGATCGCCAAGATCGTCTGCAAGGCCCTCGGTGGCGAGCCCGTCGCCGTCAAGCAGGGCTTCTCGGGTCTTATCGATTCGCTCAACAACGGCCAGATCGACCTCATCATTGCCGGCATGAGCGCCACGCCCGAGCGCGAGGAGTCCGTCGGCTTTTCCGACCCGTACTTCATTGGCTACTTTGGCCTGTTCGTAAAAGAGGGCTCGCCCTACCAAAATGCGACCAAGCTCAGCGACTTTAGCGGCGCAACGGTCCTCGGCCAAAAGGACACCATGCTCGATACCGTCATCGACGAGATCCCGGGCGTTGTCCACAAGAACCCGGTCGATTCGGTCCCCACGGTGTTTTCGAACCTGCTGCAGGGCACCTGCGACGCCGTGACCTACAATACCGAGAACGAGAAGGGCTATATGGCCCAAAACCCGGGTATCGTGCCGATTCGATTTGCCGAGGGCGAGGGCTTTAAGCAGGAGGTCACGGCAAACGTCGGCTGCCGCAAGGGCTCGGACAAACTGCTTAAGCTCATCGACAAGACACTCAAGGGCATTAGCCAAGAGGAGCGCGACCAAATGTGGGACGCGTGCCTCGACCGTCAGCCGGCATAGGGAGGCAGCATGAAAACCATCAATCGCCTGGCCTCCTTTATCAAGGCAGACCACCGTTATGTATACCTGGGCACGAGCGTCATCGCGGCGCTCGGCCTGGCGTTTAGCCAGCGCAACCCCACGCCGATGAGTTTCTTGGCGCCTACGGGCGTGTTCCAAGACTGCCTCTGGGCAATCCTTTGGGCCTGGCTCGTCGTGTCGGCGGCGGCGCTGGTCACCAAGCTCATGCACTGGAACGACTATCGCGAAAAGTCGCCGTTCGCATCCGAGCGCTGCCGTCGTGGCGCACGCCTGGGCAGCTACGTCGTGGTCGCCATCGCGGCGATCTTTTTCGTGGACCGCTGCGTCATGTCGTTTATCGACCTGGTGCAGGTGAGCATTGTCTCGGATTCCAACCCCAGCGACTTTTTGTCGAGCCTGGTCTACATGACCTACAAGAGCGGTGACTTCTTCATTCGCGGTATCGAGATCACCATCGCGCTTGCCACCTTCGGCACCGTCATCGCCTTTTTCCTGGCGCTGCTTTTCGTGTTCCTGCGCATCCAGACGTTCGACCGTGTGGACAACGATCTCACGCGTTTCTTTAAGAGCATCGGCCGCGGCTTTGCGACCGTTTACTCCACCATCGTGCGCGGCACGCCCATGATGGTCCAGGGTCTGCTCATCTATTACGCGGGCTTTACCGTCCTGCGCAGCATGGGCTTCGAGACCGCCCAGGCCAACCAGATCTGGAGCACCTTCACTGCCGGCCTCGTCACCATTTCGCTCAACTCCACCGCATACATGATGGAAGTCCTGCGCGGCGGCATCGAGTCCATCGACGCCGGCCAGGCCGAGGCGGCGCGTTCGTTGGGTCTGTCGCAGTGGCAGGCCATGCGCAAGGTCGTGTTCCCCCAGGGCATTAAAAACGCGATCCCCGCACTCACCAACGAGCTCATCATCAATATCAAGGATTCGTCGGTGCTTTCGGTCATCGGCGTGTTCGACCTCATGTACGCCACCACCACCGTCGCCGGCGTGTACTACCGCCAGATGGAGGTCTACTGCGTTGCACTCGTGGTCTACCTGATCCTGACGCTCGTGGCGAGCCGCCTGCTCGAGGCCTTTGGCAAAAAGCTCGGCGCCGAGGCCCCGGCCACGCTGCCCAGCTCCAACTAGGCTCAAGACGAGGAGAATCATCATGGCAGATACCGCCACTACCGGCGCTGCGGCCGCCGCGCAAAACCAAGAGCCGCTCATCCGCGTCGAGGGCCTGCGCAAGAGCTTCGGCTCGCTCGAGGTACTCAAGGGCATCGACCTCGCTGTCAATCCCGGCGAGGTCGTCACCATCATCGGCGCCTCGGGCTCGGGCAAGTCGACCTTCTTGCGCTGCCTCAACCTGCTCGAGACCCCGGACGCGGGCCATATCTGGTTCCACGGCCAGGACCTCACGGCCGAGCGCTGCAACATCAATAAACTCCGCGAGGACATCGGCATGGTGTTCCAGGGCTTTAACCTGTTCAACAACATGGATGTGCTCGACAACTGTACCCTCGCGCCCGTCACGCTCAAAAAGATGAGCAAGGCCGAGGCCGAAAAGGTCGCGCTAGAGCATCTGGCAAGCGTGGGACTCGAAAAGTTCGCACACGCCGCCGTGGGTCGCCTGTCCGGCGGCCAAAAGCAGCGCGTGGCCATCGCCCGCGCTCTGTGCATGAACCCGCAAATCATGCTGTTCGACGAGCCGACCTCTGCGCTCGACCCCGAGATCGTGGGCGAGGTGCTCGAGGTCATGCGCAAGCTCGCCGCCGACGGCATGACCATGGTCGTCGTCACGCACGAGATGGCTTTTGCCCGCACGGTGTCCGACCGCGTGGTCTTTATGGACAAGGGCGTGGTGCTCGAGGACGCCGCGCCGGCTGAGCTCTTCGGCAATCCCAAGCACCAGCGCACCCGCGAGTTCCTCTCGCGTTATCTCAACGACAAATAATGCAAGCGAACGTGGCAAAGGGACCGCCTCTTTGCCACGTTATTTTTGGAGGAAGGCATGGCCGAGGTTTGGCGCTTCTTTGCGCACGAGGATGATTTTGCCGATATCGATGAGGTCGGCGCGTGCGAGCGCCTGGGCCGCGTGCTGTCGTTTCCGACGATTTCGAGCATGGATGCCCAGACGGTGGACTGGCAGGCGTTTGACGACCTGCGCGCCTATATGCAGCAGGGCTGGCCGCGCGTGTTTGCGACGGGCGAGGTCGAGCTCATCGACCATTCGCTGCTCGTGACGCTTGCCGGCACCGACCCCGCCCTCAAGCCGGTCATGCTCATGGGCCACATGGACGTGGTTCCCGTGGTGCCGGGCACCGAGACGGACTGGACGCACGATCCCTTTAGCGGGCACGTGGACGACACCTATATTTGGGGTCGCGGCGCCATCGATATGAAAGACCAGGTTGCGGGCATCTTGGAGGCCGTTGAGTATGCGCTGGCGCACGGCTGGCAACACGAACGAACGCTGCTGCTGGCCTTTGGCCAGGACGAGGAAACCACGCAGTACGGCGCGGGGGCGATCGGTCGTGTGCTCGAGAAGCGTGGCGTTGAACTTGAATATCTGATCGACGAGGGTGACTACCGTATTGTTTCGGCTGCCGAGTATGGCGCGGGCGAGGGCTGGCTTATGCATGCCGACCTCGCGGAGAAGGGTTACGCCGATATCATACTCAAGACGAAGAGTGAGGGCGGGCATTCGTCCAACCCCTACGGCGGCACATCGCTCGAGGTGCTCAGCCGTGCCATCACCGCAATCTGCGATATCGAGTGGCCGACGCGCGTGACCGACTTGCTTGCCGCTCAACTCGTCGAGTTGGGGCTCTACACGGCCGATGAAATTGCCGCCAACGGGGATGCCATTGTCCGCGATTGCCTCGCCAGCAAAAAGCTCTATCCGCTGGTGACGACCACCTGCGCGCCCACGCAGATCGAGGGTGGCAGCACCGGCGCCAACGTAATGCCGCAGGATATGTGGGCCAATATCAACTTCCGCATGCTCGAGGGTACGAGCGTGGCCGATGTCGTGGCCTGCTGCCGCGAGGCCGTTGCCACCGCTGGGCTCGCCGGCCGAGTCGAGGTCGAGCTGGGCCCCGGCAGCTCCGAGCCCTCGCCGTCCCCGCGCATCGGTGGACCGGGGCTCGAGGCCGTCCGCGCCATCGCCGCCCGCTATTTCCGTGATCCCAAGCCGACGGAGGAAAACGGATCGTCTGCGGTGGGCCAAGAGCCGATGAGCATCGTGCCCTCGACCGTGATTGGCGCAACCGATGCCGCCAACTACCAGCGCATTTGCCGCGAGTGCATCCGCTTCTCCGCCTTTGTGGTCGACGATGACGAATGTGACCGCGGTGTCCACGGCACCAACGAGCGCATCACCCGTCGCGCCTACCTCCAAGGCATCCGCTTCCTCATCGCCCTGCTCCACACGCTCTAGAATGTGACAAAGGGACTGAGCCGATTTCATCGGTAATGAGACAAAAACTGTCATAGAAAAAGACTAAGATATCTTAAGAGACATATGCCGGGCTTGGTATTCCTTGAACGACTGCGGGCATGTGCCAGACTGCCTCGGCCCCCCGGGGAGTGCCCGGGCAGGTCGCCGTGTGACTGGGGAGGAAATTATGCAGGAGCTCAGAGAGATGACGTCTCGACTCGTGAATATTGCTACCGGGGGGGGGTGTCTAAGCAGGGAACTTCCTGGTGAACATCGGCCGCGCGAGCGGTGGTCCGTCATGTCTTATGGCCGCCGTCGTGGGCTGCGCCCGGTTTCGCCATATGCGATTGTTCTGGCCCTCGCCGTCGCGCTGACGGCGAGTTTCTTCCTGCCGCTTCGTGCCGAGGCGGCGATCTCCGACCACACGGTTCCGACGACCTCGCCCTCGGGGACGACGATCAACCTGTTTGATTACTGGGTGAATCCCGATGACCATCTGTCGGTTTCCGGCAGCGGCGGCGTCAACGCAGGCCACAAGTTCCAGTTTAACGACGGCAAGGGTGATGGGCCGCTCAACCAATGGACGGGCGGCACGAGCCCGCGGCCCGGCATCGTCAACAACACGCTTTCAGACGGCTACCCGAAGCTTTCCGAAGCCTTGGGCGACGAGTCCCTCCGCTACCTGTTCGATTCCTCTGCCCAGACCGGCAAGACGTCCCATTTTGGCGTGACGGGCCTCCTCAAGGTTCAGGGCGGCTACTACGTCTATGACAGCTCCGAAAACTACGCAGCCTACAACGCTGACAAGAATGCCTTCGACATCTATGGCACCTGGGGCATTGACAAAGTGGGCGATTCGTCCCACCAGGGTCAGTTCTTCCCGTTCGACGCGGCAGACAAGGTGTTCAAAGAGGAAAACGGCCAGCTCGTCCAAACCGGCATCAAGGCAGACAACACCGGTGATTCGCGCTACAACGGCGGCAAACCCGTCAACCACCACTTCGGTCTCTCAATGTCCACGCGATTCGTGCAGCCCAAGGGCGGCCTGACGAACAATAATAATGACATGACCTTCGAGTTCGCCGGCGATGATGACGTCTGGGTGTTCATCGATGATGTCCTCGTGGGTGATATCGGCGGTATTCACAACCGCGCGAGTCTGAGCATCAACTTTCATACGGGCGACATTAAGGTAAACGACAATTACAACGGCACGCTGAAGAGCAAGTACCAGGAGGCGGGCAAGGCCGGCGACACGAGCTGGGAAGGCAACACCTTCGCCGACGACACCAACCACACCCTCAAGTTCTTCTACCTGGAGCGCGGCGCCACCGACTCCAACATGGAGCTCAAGTTCAACCTCGTGACGGTGCCCGAGTCCGACATCATAAAGTTCGACCAGGACGGCAAGTTCGTACAGAGCGCCGAGTTCGCGCTGTACAAAACAGACGAGAACTTTACAGATACGACCAATGACAAGAACGCGCTCCTCGGCTCCGGCACCACGGACGAGGCCGGCCACCTAACGCTCACGAACGACGATGACAACGGCGTCATCAACTTCGACGATCTCTACAACAAGAATCACGGTAACAAGTACTACCTCCTGAAGGAGACGCGCGTGCCGGAGGGATACCGCTCGAGTCTCACGGCGACAGGTGGCAGCATGCAGCTCGAGTACGTGCCCGCGAGCGCTGAGAACGGCGCGGGCGGCGTCATCATCAACCGCGGCGGTATGGGTGTGGAAGACTGGTGCGTTTGCCGGCGCGAAGGAGACCATCACCGCACCGGTGAACGTGTACAAGGCGGATGATGACCTGACGAAGTCCGACGAGACCGTCAACCTGAAGTCTGGCATACTGTTCGCTGTGGTGCTCAAGCGCGATAAAAGCGCAAACGCAGATATCAAAAATCAGAACAATTGGTACGCCGTGTCGGGCGACCCATCGACGGGAATGGGGTACACCCTCGCCGAGAAGCCGAGCAAGGCCGGCGCTATCGAGGCGGCGAAGAAGGACCTGCACGCCTTCACGCTCAACACGAGCGGCCAGTACCAGGTAGAGATTCAAAATCTGCCCGGTGACATCTCCAAGTACTACTACCTGCTGAGCGGTGATGCCCGCAAGGATGCCGAGTACACGGTGGCCATCTACCACACAACGGAGAGCTCCATCGCCAACGCGAAGCCCGAGAACACCGTCCACGTGTACAGCGACGGCATCGCAGACGGCACGAACTTCAAGCGGCAGTTCGCCACGCGCCTGCTCGTCACGAACATCCAGAACCGCCTGTTCGTGCAGAAGACCGATACCGAGGGTAAGCCCGTTGACGGGGCGAAGTTCGCCCTGTACACCTCCAGACAGGTGACAACAGACGCGAACGGCAAGGTCGTGCTCAAGGGCGAGCAGACCCCCTACGACACCCTGACGACGGGGTCGGTCGGCAACCCGGTCCCGCTCGAAGGTGCGGGCATATTCCCGAATACAAGCGCCGGTAACAGGCCGCTCGTGAATGGAACTTACTTCCTAAAGGAGGTCTCGGCTCCCAAGGGCTTCCTGCTTAACGATACGCTCACCAAGGTGATTGTGGACGATTACGGCGTCCATGCCGATGCTGGTACGGACGATGACGGCGTTTCGACGTTCGTGGGCCCGGGCGCGCTCATGAAGAGTCTGGGCCAGTTTGGCGCAGAGGGCGACATCGACAACACGCTCACGTGGATCAAGGGCCAGCGCCAGACGTCCGACGGGACGCTCGACGGCAACGACAACCTTTCCTGGAACAATGACGCCAAGGGCGGCGAGGATGAGGTGCACCTCAAGTACGGCGCCAACGGACGTGTCTACCAGTATGGGCCCACCGAGGAAGGCAAACCTTATCGCTTGGAGACCGAGACGGGCTGGATACGTATGGGCATCACGCAGGACGTGCCTGGTGACACTAATGCGAAGGGCGCCCGTGCCAATCTGGACGACATGAATTTGAACGCCCTGTTCACAGGTGCCACCTGCGTGCGCGTGGCGAACGAACGCGAGGCGAGCCTCGAGGTGACGAAGAAGGTTGCCCTGCCCGATGGCCTGACGGGCAATAAGGACGCGGAGTTCACCTTCAAGTTCACCGTGCCCACGACGGCGGGGAAGACGTACAAGGCCGCGGTGTTTGAGAACGCGGGGACCGCAAGCGAGAAGCAGGTCGGCAAAATGTTCGACCTCGAGAACGGCCGCGAGCAGACCATCACGGCCGACCAGACGATCCGCGTGTACGGTCTCGCCGAGGGTGACCAGTACGCGGTGCAGGAGCTGACCGATACGGACAAGATGCCGGCCGGCTTCACGCTGACCAAGCGCGAGCAGGGCGGCAACGCCCTGAGCGGCGAGGACGACAGCATCTCCGGCACGATTGCGAAGCAGAACGCCAACGGCACGTTGGCCGAAGCCAACAAGCTGGTATTCACGAATACCTACAGCGTAAAGCCGCCGGTGACGCTCACCAATGCGTTCTGGGCGCAGAAGGTGCTCCGGGGCCGTGACTGGAAGGATGGCGATAGCTTCAAGATTTACCTGCGCGCGGACAAGGGAACGCCGATGCCCGCCAGTGCCAAGGATGCGCCCGTGAGTGGTATGAAGCAGGTTGTGAAGACCGTCAAGAACGGGGACAAGTTCGACTTCGGCAATATTGAGTACGCCAAGCCCGGCACCTACACCTATCTCATTGCCGAGGCCACGCCGTCTCAAAACGACGCTAGCTGGCTGCCCGGGTTCGGGTATTCAAGCGCTTCCTACCGCGTCACGGTGACGGTGAAGGATAGCGGCGACGGCACGCTGTCGCAGCCGGCAGTCAAGATGGAGCAGACCTACACCGACGACGGCGTGAGCCATGAGGACAGCCCGATCGAGGTCGCTGACAAAATCGCCAAGATCACGAACGCCTATAACACCGATGAGGAGACCATCTCCTTCAACGTGCAGAAGACGTATGCCGACCAGTCCGGTGCAAATCCGCTTGTGAAGGATAAGTTCACGTTCCAGCTCGAGGCACTCGGCGGGATGAAGAATGATGCCGTGCCGAGTGGAGCCATCGATTTCGGCAAGCTCGCCACCTCCTACAGCGTCGGTGCCAGCAAGGTCCCCATGCCTAAGGGGTGCACGTCCACCACGACCACGGCGAAGAACGATGACGACGGTATCGCTGCGTTCCCGCAGATCACCTATACGATGGAGAGCGAGAACCTCACCTACGTGTACAAGGTGACCGAGGTCAAGGATTCCGATACATCGACGTCCAGTGGCATAGGCTACGACGATACGGTGTACTACGTGCTGGTGAAGAACCAGCAGGTTGATAACGAGTCTGGGACGGGTAAGTGCCTGTCCTCCACGGCCACGTATTGGAAGGCCGACGGCACGCAGCTGACGGACACGGGTGGATATATCCCGTTCAAGAACACCTACACGGTGACGCAGACGACGTCGGCACCGGTTACTGTGCAGAAGACGCTGGCTGGGCGTGCGTGGGAGACGAGCGATGCGTTCGACTTCACCCTGACGCCAGCGGATGATGCGACGAGGGATGCGGTTAAAAACAAGGTCGTTACCCAGAGGAAGGCTACCGACTCCGATGAGACCGGCGATCTGACGACTAAGGTTGAGATCGCAGGCGCCGGTGACGCGACGCGTTCTGCAACCTTCGGTGTGGGCGACCTGGTGTTCACCAAGTCGGGCACGTATACGTTCAATGTGAACGAGACGAAGCCGACCGACGCGGATAAGACTGGTATTGCGTATGACGGCCATACGTCCACGGTGACGTACACAGTGACCGATATCGAGAACGGCAAGCACACCGGTAAGCTGACCGCGTCGGTTGCGTACGACAACAAGCAGGCGACGACGGATGCCGACCGGCAGGTGACGGACGCCGCCGCGTTCACCAACATCTATGCGGCCTCTGGTACCTACGCGGGCATCGATGTGACCAAGACTCTGGTTGGTACCCCGCTGAAGAATGGCATGTTCCCGTTCACCATCGAGGCGATGACGTATAACGGTACGACGGCCCCGGAGCCGGCTGATACCGATAAGTCGTTCAAGAACACCGTGGGCAAGGATGACGGTGACGATACGCAGACCGCCACGATGTCCGGCAAGCTGAAGATGAACTTCACGCAGCTGAGCTACAACAAGGTGTATGTGTACAAGGTGTCTGAGGCGCATGGCGCCAACGCTGGTGGATACACGTATGACACCGAGTACCCCGGTGACGCCTACGTGCTCATTGCGGTGAAGCCGAATCCGGACAACAAAGGCCAGCTCTACACCGAGACGACCATCGCGAAGGGCCCGGGCGTGACGGCGCTTGTTGGCGGGGGCGGCAACGTTGATGCGCTGACGGCCGAGGCGATTAAGGGCCTCGATACCACGACCAACTACGTGAAGACGGTCTCGAGTCGCAATGCGAAGCCCGCTACGCCTACCGTCCCGTTCAAGAACAGTTACAAGTCAGACGCCAGCGACGAGCTGACCCCGCAGGTGACGAAGAAGATCTCCGGTGTTGAGAGCACGGAGAAGGCGTTCTCGTTCACGCTGACCGCCACGGAAGAGACACAGCAGAAGATCGCCGCCGGCGACTTGGGTGTGTCGGACGACCTGGCGGGCGACGCGCACGCGGAGTCCAAGGCCACGAAGGACAAGATTATCAAGGACAAGGGCCAGACGGTCGACTTCTCGAATATGACGTTCAACAAGGCGGGCGAGTACACGTTCACGCTCACCGAGGTGCACAACGCTGATGATGATCCCGCAGCGGACGGCGTGCAGAACGCCGGCTGGACGATGGACGCCTCCGCTTACACCGCCACGGTGACGGTGGAGGACGTGGACGCCAAGCTGACCGTCACGGGCGTGACGGTGAAGAAGGATGGTGACGCTGAGGCCAAGCCCATCAAGGCTGAGGTCAAGGACGGCAAGGTGAACCTCGCCACCTTTACCAACAGCTATGCTGCGAAGGGTTCCGTGACCCTGGCGGCGAAGAAACGCTTTACGGGCGGTGCGCTCGCGGGGAACGACTTCTCGTTCGCTCTGTACAAGGGTGACAAGGCGGAAGGCACGCCCATTGAGACCGTCACGAACGACGAGAAGGGCAACATTACCTTCCAGCCCATCAACTACACCGAGGCAGGTGACTACGAGTACACCATCAAGGAAGTTACCGGTAACGACCAGACCATCGTCTACGACGGTCAGAAAGTGAAGGTCAAGGTCAGCGTTACCGATAACAAGAACGGCACGCTGGACGCGACCGTCACCTACGGCGGCGATAAGGCCGTGCCGACCTTCACCAACGTGAAGCCGACGACGGACGTTACCGTCGAGGCCACGAAAGTTCTCGCGGGCAAGGCGCTGACGGACGGCGCGTTCGCCTTCGGCCTGTACCAAGGCGACACGTCCACGGGTAATCCCGTCAAGATCGTCCAGAACGACAAGGAGGGCAAGATCAATCTTGCCCTCACCGGTCTGACCATCGGCGAGTACGACTACAAACTCAAGGAGGAGAACGTCGGTGCCGATCCGACTATCACCTACGACACCAAGGCGGTGAAGGTTCACGTCTCGGTGAAGGCGGAGGGCGACAAGGCGAAGGCGACCGTCACCTATGACGGCAAGAACGATGCCCCGACCTTCACTAACAAGTACCAGCCCGCCGAGACCTCGGTGGCGCTCACGGCGAAGAAGGCCTATGTGAAGCCCGACAACACGCCGGCCACGCTCAAGGGCGGCGAGTTCACCTTCGACCTGTACGAGGGCGACCTGACGGCTGAGCAGCTGAAGGGCAAGCAACCCATCCGGAGCGCCAAGAACAGCGAGGACGGCACCGTCACCTTCCCGGCCATCGACTACACCAAGGCCGGCGAGTACAAATACACCGTCGCGGAACAGGAGGGCGACCTGTCCCACGTGACCTACGACGCTACGGTGCACCATGCCGTGGTGAAGGTCATGGACAATGCCGGCAAGCTGGACGCCGCTGTTACCTACGATGGTGACAAGGCCAATGCCCCCACCTTCACGAACACCTACACCGCAAAGGGATCCGTGGAGCTGACGGCGACCAAGATCGTTGCGGTCGCGCCGGGCTTCACGCACGACACCAAGCTGAAGGGCGGCGAATACACGTTCGAGCTGAAGGACGCCGACGGCAAGGTGCTCGGCACCACGACGAACAAGGCCGATGGCACGGTGAAGTTCACGCGCAAGTTCACGCTCTCCAACCTGGGCGGCGCTGCGAGCAAGGACTTCACCTACACCATCGCGGAGAAGCCGGGCACGGAGCCGGGCATGGTCTACGACACCCATGCGCTCATCTACAAGGTGACGGTCGCGGACGATGGCACCGGCTCGCTGACGGCCACACCGCAGGTAACGAGTGGAGACAAGACCTTCACGAACACGTACCACCCGAAGGAGACCTCGGTAACGCTCAAGGCGACGAAGCGCTTCACGGGTGGCGAGCTCGCAGGGGGCGACTTCACGTTCCAGCTGCTCGACAAGGATGGCAACGTGATCCAGACCGTCCAGAATGACAAGGACGGCAAGGTCGCCTTCCAGGCAATCAGCTACGACACGCCGGGCGATCACGACTACACCATCAAGGAGGTTGCCGGCAACGACCCGACCGTCGTGTACGACACGAAGGACGTGAAGGTCCACATCAAGGTCTCCGATGAGAAGGGCGAGCTAAAGGCGACCGCCACCTACGACGGCGAGGCCGACGTTCCGACCTTCACCAACTCGAAGCCGACGACAGACGTTACCGTCGAGGCGACGAAGATCCTCACGGGCAAGGACCTGACGGCCGACGCGTTCACCTTCGGCCTGTACGACCAGGCCGGCAACGAGGTCGCCAAGGGCACCAACGACCGGGGCGGCAAGGTCGAGCTGGCCGTCAAGAACCTGAACCTGGGCGAGTACGACTACACGCTCAAGGAGGAGAAAGCCGGCCAGACCGTCGACGGCGTGGCCTACGACGCCAAGAAAGTCAAGGTCCACGTCAAGGTAGAGCAGAACCAGGGCGACAACAACAAGACGAAGGTGACCGTCACCTATGACGGTGCCGCTACGGCTCCCACCTTCAACAACACCTACGACGCAAAGGGTTCCGTAATCCTGACGGCGACCAAGACCATCAAGGTTGCGGACGGCTTCGACCACACGACGAAGCCCGCGGACGGCGAGTTCACCTTCGACCTGAAGGACGCTGCCGGCAACGTGCTCGACACCGCGAAGAACGATGCAAACGGCAAGGTCAGCTTCACGCGCGAGTTCCAGCTCTCCGACTTGGACGGCGCCGCGAGCAAGGACTTCACCTACACCATCGTGGAGCAGCCGGGCGCGGAGCCGGGCATGGTCTATGACAGCCATCCCCTCACCTATACGGTGACGGTCACGGACGGCGGGAACGGAGCACTGAATGCGAAGGCGATCGTGACGAGCGCATCCGGCTCGGATACCTTCACCAACACCTACCAGCCGGCCGCGACCGGCCTGGCCCTCGGTGCGCAGAAGAGCTATGTGAAGAAGGACGACAACACGCCGATCGTCCCCAAGTGCGGCGAGTTCACCTTCGATGTGTACGAGGGCAACCTGACGGCTGAGCAGCTTGCCGGGGCCAAGCCCGTCCGGACCGCGACCAACGGCGCGGACGGAAGTGTTAACTTCGACGCCTTCTCCTACGCGAAGCCGGGCACGCACGAGTACACCATCGTGGAGCGGAAGGGTGATCTGGCCTACGTGACCTACGACGCCGCGGTGCACCATGCCGTGGTGACGGTTGCTGACAATGCCGGCACGCTGCAGGCGAGCGTCGCCTACGACGGCACGAATGTCACGAAGCCCAGCTTCACCAACACCTACGAGGCACAGGCGACGGACTCCGGCGCGATCGCCCTCACCAAGAGCGTTGACGTGCACGACGGCAGCTATCAGCTAAAGGCGGGAGACTTCGCCTTCGAGCTGGTGGGGTCTGACGGCTCGGTGATCCAGACCCAGAAGAACGATGCGCACGGCAAGGTTGCCTTCGACAAGCTGACCTTCGACCATGCGGGCACCTTTACCTACACGGTCCGCGAGGTGCAGCCGACGGGGGACGCGCCGGGCGTGCCGGGCGTGACCTACACCGGCAAGACGTACACCCTGACCTACGTGGTGAAGGACAACAACGACGGCAAGCTGGCGGTAGAGAGCTCCACGGCGAAGCCGAGCAAGGGCACCGAGAACGGCGTCACCCCCAACACCATGACGTTTGCGAACAGCTACCAGCCGGGCGCGACCTCCTACCAGATCTCCGGCATCAAGGTGCTTGAGAATACCGATTCGGCCACCATGCGGACGCCCGCCGATGGCGAGTTCACGTTCGCGCTGATTGACGCGGCCACCGGGCAGGAGATTGACCGGACCACGAACGCGGGTATCGCGTTTACCTTCAAGGCCATCTCGTACACTGCGACTGGTTCGCATACGTACCAGGTGAAGGAGGTTGCGGGCCAAGATGGCACCATCACTTACAGCGATGCGGTGTTGGATGTGACGGTGAGCGTGACCGACGACGGCAGCGGCCAGCTGACCGCGACGGCGAACAAGACGGCCGCGGATCTGACCTTCACCAACATCTACACGCCGACGGCAACGACGGCGACGATTACCGGAACGAAGGCTCTGACCGGCCGCGACTTGGCCGAGGGTGAGTTCTCCTTCGACCTGAAGGACGCCGACGGTAACGTGGTGCAGACGGTGCAGAACGGCGCCGACGGCACGTTTGGCTTCGCGCCGCTGCAGCTGGACAAGGTGGGGACGTACGTCTACACCGTGTCCGAGCGGGCAGGGGCGACGGCGAACGGCGTCACCTACGACACGACGGTCTTTACCGCGACGGTGACGGTGACGGAGAATGCGGAGACGCACGCGCTGGAGGCGCAGGTTGCCTACAGCAAGGGCGGCAAGGCTGCGGATGCGGTGGCATTCAGCAACAGCTACGCGCCGGCCGCGACTGAGGTGAAGCTGGGGGCCTCCAAGGTGCTGAGCGGCGAAGACCTTAAGGAAGGGCAGTTCTCCTTCCAGCTGAAGGATGCCGACGGCAAGGTGCTGCAGACCGCCAAGAACGCGGCGGACGGCACGGTGGGCTTCGAGGCGATCTCGTACGACAAGCCCGGGACGTACGCCTACAGCATCTCCGAGGTGGACGACGGTCAGAAGAACGTGACGTACGACGCGGCCGAGCACCGGGTAACGGTGACGGTGACGGACGACGGTGCGGGCCATCTGGTGGCGACGGTAACCTATGACGGTGACGTGGCGCCGGTGTTCAAGAACACGTACACGCCGCCGACCACCCCGCCGGTCAACCCGCCGACGGAGCCGCCCACCAACCCACCGGTGTCGAAGGAGGAGAAGCCGGGTCTGCCGAACATGGGCGATACCAGCTTGTCGCCGATGGCCCTGGGTGGCATCGCGGGCGGCGCGGTGGTGCTGATCGCCGCAGGCGTGATTCTGCGGCGCCGGAACCGGTAACTGCGGCGGCCGAGAAGGGCTTTGATTGAGGG
>CAJLLB010000014.1 GCA_905207425.1 uncultured Collinsella sp. | reverse complement strand
GCACTTTATCAAGCTGATGGGACGTTCGGCTTCGCATATCGCTTTGGAATGCGCTTTGCAGACTCAGCCCAATATTTGTTTGATTTCGGAGGAAATCGAGGCCAAGCAGATGACTCTCGACGATGTAGTAAATTATATCGCCGAAATCGTGGCTGCCCGTGCCGCCAAAGGTAACAACTTCGGAACGGTGTTGATTCCCGAAGGACTTATCGAATTTATCCCTGCCATGAAGCGCCTTATTGCCGAGTTGAACGACTATCTGGCTGCGAACGGTTCGGAATTCGCCATGATCAAGAAATCGGAGCAAATCAATTATATCATCAAACACCTTTCTCCCGAAAATTCGGCTATCTATGCCAGCCTGCCCGAAGGTGTCGCCCGTCAGCTCACGCTCGACCGCGACCCCCACGGAAATGTTCAGGTATCGCTTATCGAAACCGAAAAACTGTTGGGCGAGATGGTCGGACGTCGTTTGGCCGAAATGAAAGCCGAAGGGAAATTCGTGGGTAAATTCGCTACGCAATTCCACTTCTTCGGATACGAAGGCCGTTGTGCCGATCCTTCCAATTTCGATGCCGACTATTGTTATTCGCTCGGTTATACCGCAGCACTGTTGGTAGGCGAGGGCAAAACGGGTTATATGTCGTCGGTTCGCAACACGACCAAACCGGCCAGCGAGTGGATTGCCGGGGGCGTGCCTGTGACTATGATGATGAATATGGAACGCCGTCACGGAGAAATGAAACCTGTTATACAAAAAGCGTTGGTTCGCCTCGATGGGGCTCCTTTCAAATATTTCGCCGCACATCGTGACGAGTGGGCTATGAACACGTGCTATGTCTATCCCGGTCCTATACAATATTTCGGTCCTACCGAGGTTTGCGACCAGCCTACCAAAACGTTGATGTTGGAACAAAACGGAGCTATTTGAGAAGCCGTTTTGAAGTTTCACGAAGATAAGACCGATTATTAGAAAACAAGCAGGTTGCCTGCTGCCGAAAGGCATATAATTATTCAACAAAAAATCCGCACTTGCGGCTTGCAAAATCCCCCGGTACAGAGCGTTCTGTGCCGGGGGTATTTTTTTATTTGTTCTTGGTAAGTAGAGATTAAGGTTCATCGATAATTAGTGTGGATTGTTCTTGTATATTTCAACCCCCTCGCCCTATGGGCACTCCCCCTATATCGCTGTGCGACTCAGGGGGAGGCCATGTTCGCCTCCCCACAGGCACGCTCGTTGGCCCAATCGTACCCATTCAGGCTATACTTGAGCCCACCACATAAACGGGGAGCTTGCAGGACAAGACGGCAGGCTGAGACTGGGCGCGCCCGCCCTGACCCGCAAACCTGATATGGGTAATGCCAACGAAGGGAGCCGTGCCAATGAGCACACAGACCGAGCCCAAGCTCGTCACGCAAATCGACTTCGCCCGCGCCGGGCAGATCACACCGCAGATGAAGGAAGTCGCCGAGCGCGAGCATCGCGACCCCGAGTACATCCGCGAGCGCGTGGCCGACGGCCGCATCGCCATTCCCGCCAACATCGTGCACATCAAAAAGGGCATGCGCGCCTTTGGCGTCGGTGAGGGCCTGTCCACCAAGGTCAACGTCAACTTGGGCATCTCGGGCGATAAGGCCGATGCCGCCGAAGAGTGGAAGAAGGTCAAGATCGCCGAGGACTTTGGCGCCGACGCCATCATGGACCTCTCCAACTCGGGCAAGACGCGCCAGTTCCGCCAGCAGCTCATCGACGAGACGCCGCTCATGGTAGGCACCGTCCCCATGTACGACGCCATCGGCTACATGGAAAAGCCGCTGGTCAAGCTGACCAAGAACGATCTGCTCGAGGTCGTGCGTGCACACGCCGAAGACGGCGTGGACTTTATGACCATCCACTGCGGCATCAATAAATCGGTCATCAAGACCTTCAAGGAGACCGGCCGCCTCATGAACATCGTCAGCCGCGGCGGCTCGCTGCTGTTTGGCTGGATGGAAGTCACCGGTAACGAGAACCCCTTCTACGAGTTCTACGACGAGGTGCTCGAAATCTGCCACGAGTACGACGTGACGATTTCGCTCGGCGACTCCTGCCGCCCGGGCTGCCTCTACGACTCCAACGACGCCACCGAGACCGCCGAGATGATCGAGCTGGGCAAGCTATGCAAGCGTGCTTGGGCCGCCGGCGTCCAGGTCATGGTCGAGGGCCCGGGTCACATGGCGCTCGACGAGATCGCCGCCAACATGAAACTGCAGAAGCGCCTGTGCCACAATGCTCCGTTCTATGTGCTCGGACCGCTGGTGACCGATATCGGCGTGGGTTACGACCACATCACCGCTGCCATCGGCGGCGCCATCTCCGCCAGCTCCGGTGCCGACTTCCTGTGCTACGTGACACCGGCAGAGCACCTATGCCTGCCCAACGCCCAGGATGTGCTCGACGGCCTCATGGCCACCAAGATCGCCGCACACGCCGCCGACATCGCCAAAAAGGTGCCCCACGCCCGCGACATGGACGACAAGATGGGCCAGGCACGCCGCAAGCTCGACTGGGACGCCATGTGGGAGTGCGCGCTCGACCCGGTTACGGGCAAGAAGCGCTACGAGGAGTCCCCCGCCGCCACCGAGGGCACTTGCACCATGTGTGGCAAGATGTGCGCCGTCCGCACCGTCAACAAGATCTTCGAGGGCACCACGATCGACCTCGGCATGGAGGACTAACCTGTCGCCGCGGCCGCTTCTGTCGGCGAGCTGGTGCCTGTCAATTGTTGACGTGTGAACATTTGCTTGCATTTGCGTAAAGATTGCATCGCCCGCCCGGGTTCGACATAGAGTCGGCCCGGGCATCATTATAATGCTGGCTTATAGACCCATTTGATTCCGACCGAACAGGGGAGCGAACATGGATCGCAGTAAGGTACCTGCCGTTCTATCCATCGCAGGATCCGATTCCAGCGGTGGCGCCGGCATTCAGGCCGACATCAAGACCATCACGGCGCACCGCCTGTATGCCGAGACGGCCATCACCGCCATCACCGCACAGAACACCCTGGGCGTCACCGCCGTGCAGAACATCTCCCCGGATATTGTCGCGGCGCAGATCGATGCCGTTTTTGACGATATCCGCCCCAACGCCGTCAAGATTGGCATGGTTTCCTCTGCCGAGATTATCGAGGTTATCGCCGACCGCCTGAGCGCTTGGAACGCGACAAACGTGGTAGTCGACCCCGTCATGGTAGCCACCTCGGGCGCACGGCTGATTGCCGAAGATGCCGCCGAGGCGCTCACCCGCCGCCTGTTCCCGCTAGCGACGGTTATCACGCCCAATATTCCCGAGGCCATGGCCCTGCTCGACTACGAGGTCGACTCCGAGCGCACGCAGCAAAATGCTGCCATGCTCCTCACCCGCCGCTTTGGTTGCGCATCCCTCGTTAAGGGCGGGCATCTTGTCAACGAGGCCAACGATGTACTGGCCGAACCCGCGCCACTCGATGACGAGGGCAACCATCTTGGAGATCCACTCACCACGTGGTTCCGCCACAAGCGCATCGAGACCGACAACACACACGGCACCGGCTGCACACTCTCGTCCGCCATCGCCTGCGCGCTGGCCCAGGGCATGAATCTTGCCGACGCTGTCAACGCCGGCAAGGCATACCTAACGGGCGCTCTGGCCGCCGGCTTTGACATGGGCAAAGGCTCCGGCCCCGTCAACCACATGTGGCAGTATTAAGATTCGCAGCCCAAGCCACCGCAAAGGCGCCCGCCCCCTTTGCGGTGGTTTGGGGTCGCGCTACTCTCCGAGCATCTCTTGGAGCTTGGCTGCCACGGCGTGACCCAGGCTCTCATGGCTTTCGGGCATCATATGCAGATAGTCGATATCGCCCGGCTCGGCAAAGTCGGCGGCATTCAAAAAGTCGCAGCCAAACTGCTCAGCCACATGCGCGTAGTACTCACCAAAATGTTCCGAGGCTTCTACGGAATGCTCGTCAAAATCGGTCATATATACGTCGGCGATCTGCGGCTTAATCTTGATAGGCGCCATCAGCAGAATGCGCGGACAAGGCGCAGCGTCGGTCCACGGAAACGCGCGGACGGCGCGAATCAGCGCCATGGCGCCACGGGCGATATCGGAAGCTGTCACGTTAAAGACCGTCTTGCAGTCGTTGGTGCCCAGCATGATCACAATGGCGTCCAGCGGCTTATGGGCCTCGAGCATCATCGGAAGCGCGCGAATGCCGTTAAGATTGGTGTCCAGATGGCACATGTCGTCGCGTACCGTCGTGCGGCCGTTGAGGCCTTCTTCAATTACATGCCAGCCCTCGCCTAAGTCACGTTGGGCCACGCCACACCAGCGCACATCCCGCGCATAGCGCACCGCGGTGCCGTCGCGCATGCCCGCCGGATCGTAACCATAGGTGTTGCTGTCGCCAAAGCATAGAACGTTTTTCATCGTAAGCCCTTCCTTTTAGTAAAAAGCCGGCGGGAGCAGCCTCTCCCGCCGGCTCGACCTATCTGTCAACACGTACCGGTTACAGGTACTTGCGCCAATCGTCCTCGTCCTCATCATCCTCGGTAGCAGCCTGGGCCTGCTCGGCGGCGCGAGCTGCCGCAGCGCGAGCGGCAACCTGAGCATAGGACTCCTCGTTGCGCTCGGGGAAGTTTGCCAGCACGTGCTCGAACTTGGCAAAATCCTCATCCCAGCGCGTAGAAGGCACGGCAAAGAAGACTTGCTTGACCTTAAAGTCGCCCGACGCGAGCTCCTTGCGGAAGAGCTCGGCCACGGCCTCTGCGTCAAAGCCGTTGTTGTCGCAGCCCCAAGCACCCAGCACGAGCTTCTCGCGACCCAGCTCGTCGCAGATGGCAAGCACAAAGCGAATGCGGTCGCGCAGGGCATCCAGCAGAGCATCGTCGCTCACGCGATACTCCTGGCGGGCGCGCTTAACGTTGGGCGCGGCGGCCACGATCACGTCGGCGTATGCATGCACGTGGTTGCGGTCGAAGCGCACCGCAGGCACCACTAGGGCGCGGTTACGATAGAGCTCGCAGTTGATGTTGCGGCGACGGTTCTCGCCGTACCATTTGCGCTGCTTATCGAGAACGTTGTACAGATACGAATCGGCGCACAGTGTGGCCTCCTGGCCCAGATAACCCTGAATATAGCCACCGCCCGGGTTGGTGAACGAGGCAAAGGCGAGCACGGCCATGTCGCAGAACTGCGCATAGCCACGACCGTTGTCCAAGATGGCCTGCGTGGCGGAGGCATCGAGCACGGTGACCTCAGGCAGGGACGCAGCAGGCTCCTCAGCAGGCGCGGACTCAGCTTCGGCGATTTCCTCGGCAGGCTCCTCGACGGGCTCAGGAGCTGCCTCGACCTCGGCAGCCTCCGCGCCCTCGACGTCCTCGGCAACCTGTTCTTCGGTGGCCACAGCACTCTGAACCTTGGCCTTCATCGCCGAGACAAAGCCGGCAGGCATACCGTCAAACTCGCGAACACCGGCAAGCGAACGCTCGATATCCTTGGCGCACGCTTCGGACACAGTTGCCACGTGACGCTCGGCGGCCTTGGCACGGGCCTCGCGCTTGGGATTGGGCTGACCCGCTCGGTTGGACCTGCGGTTACGGTTCCTGTTGTCGACGTCTGCCATAAGTGGTCACCTTTCTCGGTCTCTGCCGCTATCGGCTTTTTCCATCCATGATACCCCGCCGCGTACAAAAAAGACGGCCCCGAAGGACCGCCTTTCGCATCGATTTGCATGCACGGCAAGCACCGCCGCAATTCGCCACTAGTCGCGACGGCCGAGGATGTTCAGAATGCGCAGGAACACGTTGATAATATCCACGAACAGGTTAGAGGCCATAAGCACGGCGTTGGGCAGCGTAGGCGGCACCGTCGTGGCAACATAGGTGTCGTAGCCAATGAAGCCGGCGAACACCACGATCACGATCAGGTCGGTGATGGTCTGTGAGACGCCCATGAACATCAGCACGATCTCAACCAGAATAGTAGCGAGCAGAATGCCAAAACCGATGCCATATACGCGCTGGAAAAACTTGGGGAACGTCACACCCAAGGCGCCAAAGACAAAGGTGATGGCGGCCGTGGCGATAAAGGCAGTGTTGATGGTGGGCAGGTCGTAGTTGGCAAGGCCAAACGACGCGGTCAGGCCAAAGGTGCTCGCAAAGATTACGTAGCCCACAAGGGACAGGCCCACGGACTGCTTGCTGGCGGCGGCCGACATCATGACCATGCCGACGATGGTCAAAATAAATGAGCCAAAGACCAGCGGCAAAGCGGCGCCGCTCATCATCATGCGCGCAAACGACATGGTGCTCGTAAAGTAAGCACCGACGCCCATGGCGCAAAAGCCCAAAAAGATCAGGGCAGACATGACAAGGTTGTACGCGCGCGGCGACATCTCCTTGGCACGGCTTGCACCGGTCTCGATGGGGCCGTTCTGATAGCCCTGGATATCGTTCATACTTCGTCCTTTCAAAAAGCGCACGACAGCGCCGTAGGTGACAAGATTCCTGCCATTGTACCCGAATGCCGCACGTCCTTACCTACGGCGCTCGCCCTCAAGCGTACGATCAAAGGCCCAGACCCACCAACGCATCACGTGTGCCTGCGAGCCGTCTGCCCGCTCGCGCGTCTGGTCCTCCAGATACAACTCGGTCGCGTGCCCGCCAAAACGCACCTTATATGTTGCCGTACGGATGCCGTAGACCATCAGGCCAAACCCGGTGGTCGAGATAATTTCGTCGATCGTAAAACAACGGCCGTCGACCCAGCAGACGGTGACCGGCACGACCTGTCCGCCCGCGAGGATGCGGGCCACGACGTCCACATACTGCTTGTGCACGCGCCGAGTTTTGCCGTCTGTCTGTCGATATTCCATGCCTCCTATTATCGAACGCATGTTTGTATGTTGTAAAGCGAACAGACTGTGGTTTTGGAGTGTCGTAGTAATCGCACGTGTCCGCATGGCGTGTTAGCAAAAAGAACACCCGCGGTCAACAGGGCTAATATTCAATTTTAGTGCCAAAAAGTCCACTTCTCCCATCAGAACTCGGTAAAGAGACCCGCAGGAGGTGATACGATTTATCATGTTTTTGTAACGTGTCTGCAAACTTCGAGAAAGCCCATATATGGACGTAACGTTCTCAACCTTCCTCGGCCAAATTGTGTCGAACCCAGTCCTTGCCGTCACCGTGATCCTCGCGTTGGGCGCCATCTTCGTCAATGGATGGACCGACGCGCCCAACGCCATCGCGACCTGCGTCACTACGCGTTGCATGCCCGCCCGCGCCGCCATTCTCATGAGCGCCGCATTCAACTTCCTCGGCGTGCTCATCATGACGCACTTTAACGCGAGCGTCGCCAACACCATCTCACATATCGTCGACTTTGGCGGAAACAGCACCATGGCGCTCGCCTGCCTATGCGCGGCGCTGTTCTCCATCGTCGTCTACGGCGCCACAGCGTCGCGTTTTGGCATCCCCACCTCGCAAAGCCACAGCCTTATCGCCGGCCTGACCGGTGCCGCTATCGCCCTCGGCGGCGCGAGCAGCGTCAACGTCCACGAGTGGATGAAGGTCATCTACGGCCTGGCGCTCTCCATCGGCCTGGGCTTTGTCATGGGCTGGGTCCTGTGCAAACTCGTCTCGATTCTTTTCGCCGCCGCCAACAGGCGACGTGCCAATGTCTTCTTTAAATACGCTCAGATCGCGAGCGCTGCGGCCATGAGCTTTATGCACGGCGCGCAGGATGGACAGAAGTTCATCGGCGTGCTCTTTTTAGGCGTGGCCTTCGCAAACGGCCAGACCAGCGTCGGCGATGCCGGCATCCCCATCTGGATTATGCTGCTGTGCTCGGCCACTATGGGTATCGGTACCAGCGTGGGCGGTGAGCGCATCATCAAGTCCGTCGGCCAGAGCATGGTTAAGCTCGAGAAGTATCAGGGCTTCTCCGCCGACCTCGCGGGCGCCGCGAACCTGCTGCTTGCCACCCTTACCGGCATCCCCGTGTCCTCCACACACATCAAGACCTGCGCCATCATGGGCGTCGGTGCCGTCAAGCGCCTCTCGGCCATCAACTTCGGAGTCGTCAAGGACATGATGTTCACCTGGTTCTTCACCTTCCCCGCCTGCGGACTCATCAGCTTTGTCATGGCCAAGCTGTTCATGATGTTCCTCTAATCAAACCGAACGTCCATCCGGACCGCAACACTTCGCCCACCCGTCTTCGCCTCGAAAGGACCCACCCATGGCAAAGAAACCCGATTCGTTCTACTTTGACAACTACGTCGCTTGCGCCGACCTCGCCGTCCAGGCCGCAGAGCTGCTCACCAAGATTTTTGAGAACTTCGATCCCGCGCAGATTCACGACATGCTCAATAAGATGCATGCGATTGAGCATGCGGCAGACAAGAAGCACCACGAGCTCGAAGACGCCCTGCTCACCGCCTTTATCACCCCGCTCGAGCGCGAGGATCTGGATCTGATGAGCTGCGCGCTCGACACCGTGCTCGACCGTATTGAGGGCGTCGTGCAGCGCGTCTACTTCACCAACATTCAGAGCATCCATCCCGACGCCATCGTCATCGCCCACAAGGTGACTGACGCCTGCCGCGCCATGAAAGACCTGATGGTCGAGCTTCCCAACTACCGCAAGTCCAAAACGCTGCGCGAGCTGGTCATCCAGATCAACACCATCGAGTCCGAGGCCGACGAGCTCTACATCAACGCCATGCGCAACCTGCACGTTAACGGCAAGGATCCGCTCGAGGTCATCGCTTGGCGTGACGTCTACGCCTTCCTGGAGTACTGCGCCGACTGCTGCGAGAATGTGGCCGATGTTGTGGATTCGATTGTCATGAAGAACAGTTAATTGGGGGTACGTATCCCACCGGTCGCGGGCCCGGCCACTAATACCTTTTTCACTCCGGCTGCAAGCAGAGTCGTTCAAAAGGTATTAGTGGTCGGGCCCGCTCCCTTACGTACCACCATTGGGAACTTTGGCTGATAGGTTTAGCGCAATGGGGGTTTGGCTGAAGGGACCTTTGGTATCCGTTCGGACACTTTGGCCCTTGATGAGCGTTTGGCTGATTGCTGCTTTGGGTACTGTTTGGGTTACTTTGGGTTTGTTTGATTTTTAATTGTTGGAGGGCTTGTATGTCTTATTTGGATCTGGCTCGTGGTCGGTATTCTTGTCGTGAGTTTGAAGATCGGGCTGTGGAGCAGGCTGTGGTGGATGCCATTGTTGAGGCTGGGCGGATTGCTCCTTCTGCTTGTAATAATCATCCTTCTCGTGTGATGGTGCTGGATACGCCTGAGCTTCTGGAGAAGGCTGCTGCTTGTCAGCCTCGGTTTGCTCGTGATGGATCTATCTTTGGCGCTCCGCTCATCTTCCTTATTTGTAGCGTTACCGAAGACGCTTGGGTGCGCCCGTATGACCAGATGAATTCCAGTGAAATCGATACGTCCATAGTGTGCGATCAGATGATGATGGAGGCCACCGAGCAGGGCCTGGGAACGTGTTGGGTATGCCATTTTAAGCCCGAGGTGGCACAGGAGCAGTTCAACCTGCCCAAGGGCGTCTATCCCTATCACATGCTCGTCTGCGGATATCCTGCCGACCACATCGCCGATTCCGAGCATCGCGAGGCCCGTACCATTCCCCTCTCCGACTTCCTCCTCAAGTAGATTTTGGGACATGCCCTAAAACCTATCCTTGACCGCTCACCGGTTCGCCGAGTTCTGCGCCACTATGTGCAGGGCTCGGTTTTTTATGTTGCGCGCCCCGGTACAGTCATAAAAAAGGACCCGCAAGCTGCGGGTCCTTTCTAGGCACTAAATTGTAGGCCGAATGTTAGTCCAGGTCGTCGGCAGCGAAGTTGTCGATCGGGGCGAAGGGATCGGCCACGGGGACAACCGGGTCAGCGACGGGCAGCGGCTCGGCGGGAACAGTCACCGCAGGAGAAGCGGCAGAACCGACCGGCGTGGAGGCCATGAGGTCGGCCGGGAAGGAGTTCTGGGCATCGTCCATGAAGTGCTGGATGAGCTTGAGATACTCGGCCTTGAACTCCTCACGGGAAGCCTTGAGACGATCGATCTCCTCGAGCTCAGCCTGCTTTTCGGTCAGAGCCTGGCGGATAACCTCGCGGGCCTTGGCGTCAGCCTCGTTGCGAATACGCTCAGCGTTCTCATTGGCATCGTTGACGATGGTCTCAGCGGTCTGCTGGGCAGCGATCAGGGCAGCGGAAATCTGGCGCTCCTGAGCGGAGAAGTCAGGGGCGGGAGCAGCCACGGGGGTGGCAGGAACGGCCTGGGCGGGGGCATCCTGAGCCTGGGCAAGCTGAGCCTGCGCATCGGCAAGCTGCTGCTCGGTAGCAGTCAGACGACCCTTAAGGTCGACGATCTTAGCGAGCATAGCGTCAACCTCAGAGGACAGCGTCTCCAAGAAGACGTCGACCTCAGCAGGATCGTAGCCACGCTTGGCCTCAGAGAAAGTCTGAGCCTGGATGTCTGCAGGGGTAATAGCCATAACAAGTCTCCTTTTTCATCGCCTCGGCGCTACACGCCCGACGTAAGTTACTAAGACAGTTCTACACGAGTATACCTATAAGAAGCTGCAGAACCAGCCTCTGCACCAACTGCAACGCAATAATCGCAACGACCGGCGAAAAATCGATACCGCCCATCGGCGGGATGAAACGACGGAACAGGTTGAGCCACGGACCGCACACGCTATCAAGCACCGCGGCAATATCCTGAAGCAAACCACCCTGCTTCATGGGAATCCACGTCATAAAGCAGTAGACGACAATGAGCGTGGAATAGAAGTTGAACAGCGTATTGACCAGCTGGACGATAGTGTAGATGTTGATGGGAATCTCCTCGTCTTGTCTTTACTTAAGGTAGCCGTCGGCACGAAGCTTCTTGAGATCGGAATCTTTGACCTCGCAACCGGCGGGCAGCACCATGAACACGCGGTCGCCCACCTCCTTGACCGTGGCACCCAGACCGCAGGCAAAGCCGTAAGAGAAGTCCAAGACGCGCTTGGCAACTTCGGTGCGTACGCCCACAAAAATCAGTGCGACAGGCTGCTTGGTGCGAACGCGGCGCACCACGGTCTCCACGTCGTCATAGCTCTCGGGGCGCAGGACATAGGCCGGCAGCTGCGGTGTGGCGTTGATGATATTGCTCGCATAGGCCGAGGCATCGCTCGGTGCAGGCGCAGGCGCAGCGGCGGCACGGGCGCGGGTGTTCTCGGCGTAGCTCGACGGCGTGTCATAGGCACCAGGACGATAACCGCTCGCAACACTGTCCTGCGAGCGCGAAGGCGGGTTATACGTCGTGGCATGGCGGGAGTCATCGCCGACCAGCTGCCCGGAGCGTGTATACACGGCAACCGACTCAGCTTCACCACGGCGCGTCTGACCAAGCAGGCCGTTGCTCGGCTCGTCTTGGGTGTAGAAGCCCTCGCCCGAAGCACCGCTGTAGCCGTTGCCCTGATAGCCATCGTCATAGCCATCATCGTAGCCGTAGTCGTCGTCCTGGCCATAACCCTGGTCGTAACCCTGCTGGCCGCCCAGGTGCATCTTATTTTTAATCTCGTCAAGGAAGCCCATGGTTGTGTCCTCTCGCGGTTTAGTGCAGGCGCCCCGATAATCAGTGCGCACTTCAGAGCCTTATTTTACTGCAAACTCCGGGCTAAATACTACCCTGCCCAGGCGAACGAGCGTAGAGCCCTCCTCAAGGGCAGGCTCAAAGTCTTCGCTCATGCCGCAGGAAAGCTCAGGCAGGTTCAAATCGGGATGCGCCGCCTCCAGCTCATCCCTCAGCTCACGAAGCCCCGCAAAGGTGCGGCGTGCCACATCCTTATTCCCCCGGGGCGCCATAGTCATAAGCCCCTGTACGCAAATTCCCTCAAGTTCCGCAAGCTCACCCGCGGCGGCGCGAATCTCATCGGGCGAAAAGCCTCCCTTCGACTCCTCACCACTCACATTGACCTCAATGAGCACACGCTGGGGGCCGGCGAGTTCGCCTGCCTCAATCTTGCGGGCAGCACGGCTCGAGATCGCCTGCGCCAGATGCAGCGAACCCACCGAGTGAATCAGCTCGGCTGAGCCCAGCACCGCATTGATCTTATTGGTCTGCAGGTTGCCGATCATATCGAAGCGCACCTCGGGCAGCTCCGGATGCTCCGCCAAACCTGTGAGCTTGCGAACCAGCTCCTGCGGGCGATTCTCGGCAAAATGGCGATACCCCGCCTGGATGGCGGCAACGGTCTCATCGACACCAACGGTCTTGGACACGGCAATGAGGCGCGCGGCGTCGTGGGGACGGCCCGCGCGATCGAGCGCCGCATAAAAACGTTCCAGAATCTGCTCGCGGCGAGCGCGCATCAAGTCCAAATAGTTATCCATTGCCAATCGCCTCCGCTGACAGCCAAACAAGTAGTCCCATGCTAACGCAAGAGCGCGGCCCCGCATGTGCAAGGCCGCGCTCACTTAGGTATTTACAATCTTTCGACGAACGGGGTTACTTACTCCTCGTCGTCCTCGCCATCGTCCTCATCCTCAAGATGATCGAGCAGGTAGCGAAGACCCTCGCTGACCTCGTTAACGGGCACCTTGGCAACGTAGCGTGCATCGACGGCGGGCCTCATGATAACACCCTCGCCCGAAGGCACGCGCATGCTCTCGAGCTCATCCTCATCAGTGCAGGCGATATCACCGGCAGTCATACGCTGTCCGGTCAACAGGAAGGTCAGACGGCAGGCGGCATCGATGGAAATCGAGGCGATGCGATCGAGATAGCGCGATACCATGATGGCGCGGCGCAGGTCGTCATAGTTGCTGTCGTCGTCCATAAAATCGCCCGTGTCCATGCGGTTAAAGGTGCGGAAGAACTTCTCGTAGGCGGCGTGCACTGGCTCGTCCTCGACGGCCAAGTTGCAGATGATGGACATGTCGTTGGTGACGAGCGCAGAAAGCGAAGAGCCCAGCACCTGGTAGACGGCCTCAGCCTCGGCCTCGACCGTGCCGACAAGCTCCTTGGGCAGCGAGATGTCGGCCTTGATCATATGACGCGTGGCGCGGCAAATCTGGCGAACCTTATCGGTCATGCGCTGCAGGTTAAAGTCGACGTAGATGATCGTCTGCAGCAAGCGGAAGTCGGAGGCGACCGGTGACTGCGTGGCAATCAGGTTGTAGCAGACGGCCTCCAGGTTGGCGCAGCGTGCGTCAATCGAAAGCGTACGCTTCTTGGTCTTGGTGGCGAGCTTGCGGTCGTCGGTCACATAGGCCTTCACGGCATCGTGGAGGGCCAGATCGACGGCCTCGTAGATGCTCAGCATCTCGTGACGGGCCTCGATGAGCTGACGGGAAAACAGTTTGCGCATGGTTCACTCCAATCAGTTGGGTGCGGTCATGCCGCCCGCACAGTGAATACGCACCGGACCAGATCCGATCGGCTTGGGACTAGTCGCACCGATCAGCCAAAGCGGCCGGTGATATAGTCTTCCGTCCGCGAGTCCACCGGGCTGGTGAAGATCGCGTCGGTTTGACCATACTCGATGAGCGTAGCGGGCTCGCCGGCAACTTCCTGCAAGAAGAACGCGGTGTAGTCACTGATACGAGCTGCCTGCTGCATTGAATGCGTGACGATGATAATCGTCATCTCGGGCGCCAGCTCGGCCATCAGATCCTCGACCTTAGAGACGGAAGTGGGGTCGATGGCGGAGCAGGGCTCGTCCATCAGGAGGACATCGGGTTGCACCGCAAGCACGCGCGCGATGCACAGACGCTGCTGCTGACCGCCCGAGAGCGCCAAACCATCCTTGTTGAGCTGATTGGATACCTCTTTCCAGAGGTTGGCGCGCTTGAGCGATTCTTCCACGATGTCATCGAGGTCGCTTTTGCTAGTCACGCCCTGCAGACGAGGGCCAAAGGCGACATTCTCGTAGATGGATTTGGGAAACGGGTTGGGCTGCTGAAAGATCATGCCCACGCGACGACGGAGATCGACCGGATCGACACCCTCGGCATAGATATCGTTGCCGTCGAGCGTCATGGTGCCCTCGACGCGCGTGCCCTCAATCAGGTCATTCATGCGGTTGATGCAGCGCAAAAACGTCGACTTGCCGCAGCCCGAAGGGCCAATGAAGGAGGTGATGGCGTTTTTGGCGATGTTGAGGTCAAGCCCCGTCAGCGCATGAAAGTCACCGTACCAAAAGTTGAAATCCTTGGCCGTAATGGCCGCTTGCTCCAACGCGGGAGCGGACTGATAAACGGACATGGGACTCCTTAACTAGCGACGCTTGCGCGACAGGAAGCGCGCAAACAGGTTGAAGGCCAAAATGATCACCATCAGCAAGAGCGCGGTGCCGTAGGCTGCGTTCATGTTGATGCCGTCGTTGGCAAGCAGGTACAGGTGAACGGTCATGGGACGACCGGAATCGAGCGGCGAAATAGGTAGATTGATGGCCTGGCCCATGGTGTAGAGCACCACGGCGGTCTCGCCGATGGCACGGCCGATGGCAAGGACGATGCCCGTGGCAATGCGGCCAAAGGCCGAAGGAAGCACGATCTTGGAGACGACCTGCCACTTGGTAGCGCCCAGGCCGTACGCGCCCCAACGGATATAGCGCGGAACGGCGCGAATGGCTTCTTCGGTGGTGCGCATGACGATGGGAAGCATCAAGAGCGCGAGCGCCAGAGCGGCCGAGACCATCGAAAGGCCCAGGCCCATAGCCTCGACAAACAAGGCGTAGCCAAACAGGCCCATAACGATGGAGGGCACCGAGGCCAAAGCGTCAGCAGCGTAGCGAATGAGCTCGACGACCTTGCCCTGCTTGGCGTACTCGGCCAGATAGACGGCTGCCAGCACAGCGATCGGCGTGCAGATAAGCATGGCGAGCGCCGTCACGTAGACGGTCGAGACGATCGTGGGCCAAATTCCGCCCTCGGCGTTGACGCCCTGGGGCCAACCGAAGATAAAGTCGAGCGAGATGTGTGGCAGGCCGTTGATGACCACGTAGGCGATGATAGCGACCAGCACCAGCGTGGTGATGTAGGCAGCGGCACGAAACACGCCAAGCATGATCTTGTTGGACAGGTCCTTGTTGATGCGGCCCTTCTTGCCGTGGGAAAGGGCACGCTTGATGCGCTCGCGCGACGAGGTCGTATCGACCGTCGTGTCAACGGAATCGGACATAGCCTACCCCCTCTTCTTCTTGGAAATCAGACGAACGATACCCACCAGCGTGGCGGAGATGATAAACAGGACCACACCCATGCCGAACAGCGCCGAGCGGTGCAGACCCGAGGAATAGCTCATGTCGAGCGCAATCTGGCTCGTGAGCGTCGAGATGGGGCTCGCAATGCTGTCGGGAATAACCGGGGCGTTACCTACGACCATGAGCACGGCCATGGTCTCGCCGATGGCACGGCCCATACCCAGCACGATGGCATCAACGATACCCAGCTTCGCGGCAGGTAGCACGACCTTATAGATGGTCTGCCACTTTGTGGCGCCCATGGCATACGATGCCTCGCGAATGCCCATGGGAATGGAATTGAGAGCATCGATGGTGAGCGTGGTGATGGTAGGGACGATCATGATGGCGAGCACAAACCACGCCGTCAGCGCACCAAAACCAAGGCCGCCGGTCAGTTGTGCGATAAACGGGCGGATGATGATCATGCCGAAAAAGCCGTAGATGATAGAAGGGATGCCGGCCAGCAGGTCGACGGCAGGGCTGATGAGCTTGCGCACGCGCTTGCCGGCGATCTCGACCAGGTACACGGCCGTGCCCACACCTAGCGGCACGCCCATGGCGAGCGCACCGACGGTCACCAGACCTGAGCCGGCAAGCAGCGACATGATGCCGTAGTGGCCCTCAGAGGGCGCCCACGTAAAGCTAAAGAAGTCAGCCAGACCGATGTCAGTAAAGACGGGCAGCGCCGAGTACGTGGTAAAGACAAAAATCAGGATGACGGTAACGACCGCCAAGAACGCGCAGGCAAAGAAGATCCACTGCAGCGCCTTCTCCTTGATATAGGTACTGCGCGATACGAGCGCCAGCTCGCGCTTCTTGGGCGTCTGAACATTCTGCTCAGTCTGGGAGTTTTCCTGTGCTTCCATGCTACTCACTCCCCTTCTCGTCGTTGGTGACGGGAATAAAGCCCGCCTCGCGAATCTGCTTGTCCATCTTTTCGGACGTCACATAGTCGATGTAATCCTGCGCCTGCTGCGAAGGCACACCCTTCACAAAGAAGTAAAGGTCGCGCGAGATGGGATAGCCGCCACTCGCGACCGTCTTCTCGGACGCCTCAACATGATTGACCGAGACGGCCTTGACCGAGGTCTTGGCGTTGAGGCTATCGACGAAGCCCAGCGAAATGTAGCCGATGGCCCCACGCGAACGAGATACCACGTCGCGCACCTGGCCCGTACCCGAAAGAACGGCCGAGCGGCAATCGAACGGCGTGCCATCCATCACGATGGTACGGAAGGCCTCGCGCGTACCGGACGCCTCGTCTCGGTTGATGACCTGAATCCTCAGGTCCTCGCCACCGACCTCTTTCCAATTGGTAATCTTGCCGGCGTAGATATCGCGGAGCTGCTCGGTCGAGAGGTTATCGACGGGGTTGTCGTCGTTCACGATGACCGCAATACCGTCGTGGGCAATGACAATGGGAGTCAGGCCCAGATCCTGTTCGTCGGCACTGAGTCCACGGGAGGAGCTGGCGATATCGGCCGTGCCGGCGCTGACGGCCTCGATCCCAGCGGAAGAACCCAAACCGGAAACGAGCACGTCGATGCCGGTCTCCTCCTTAAAGCCCTCGGCCGCAATCTCGGCGATAGGAAGGCAGGTCGTGGAGCCGGCCACGGTAATGGAAGAGCTAGAAGATCCCGAAGAACAGGCGCACAGCGTAAGCGTAAGCACAGCGGCGCTCAGGACCGATACGATCTTTCTCATAGCATCACGCCGATCGCAGCATGGCGCCCACAGGTGCCGTCCTCGTTACGGTAGGAATAAAAGCGGTCGTTCTGACGCACGGTCGAAAGCTGGGTATCCACGATATTATCCGCGTCGACACCGACATCTACCAGCGCCTCGCGAATGGCAGCGGAAAGATCGAGCATGCGAGAGGTATTCGCATCGATGCAAGAGAACTCGGCGGCAAAGCGATCCATGAGTTCCTGGGATACCTCATATTCGTCACCCAAGATATGGGGGCCGATATAGGCGGAAACGTCGCTCGCATCGCAACCGGCAGCATCGCAAAGCGCCTGGCACGCCTTGGCGGAAATACGTGCAATCGTGCCCTTCCAACCGGAGTGCACCACGGCAAATCCGCCGGGGGCCACCAGCACCACGGGAACGCAGTCGGCAAAGCAGAGCAGCACGGGTACGTTATGCGCCGTACAGACGATGGCATCGCAGCCCTCGGCAATCTGCTCGCGGACGTCCTCAAGGTCATCGGCGCCGTTCGAGGTCACCGCAACGATATGGTCACCATGGACCTGATTGGGAACGAGCAAGTTGTGCTCGCACTCGGCGGCACCCATAGCCTCGAGCACGCGACGACGATTTTCTTGAACAGCAAAGGGGTCATCGCCAACATGCGAGCCCAAATTGAGTGAGGAGTACGCATCTTCGGAAACACCACCGGCGCGCTCGGTGAAGGCAAAGCGAACATCGGATGTCGCGCCTTCCACCAACGTAACTCCATCATGGTCGACACGCGAAACGTTGTCCGCACGTGCTGCCATACTAAAGCCTCCTAATAACACAAGTACCGCGGCATCGCCGCTACAGCCCGCGTTTATACGGCTGTCATACTTCTCTAAAAGGATACCTGCTGCACTGGAGGCAATCGTAAAGGGAACGTAAAGAGATTGGAGGTTCTAGTTTACAAAGTCGAAATAAAAAGGGCGCGTCCATACGGACACGCCCCCGTGAGCAACAATGCAAAGAACGACTTAGAAGCTACCGCGCTTCAGGAAGTCGGGAAGCTCGAACTGATCGTTGCCGAAGTTAGGAAGCTCGGTGCCACCGACGTTGCGGGTCGGAGCGGCCTGAGCCGGGCTGGTGGCCGGAGCGGTGCGCTGCGGCTCAGCGGAGGCAGCGGCCTTGCTCTGAGACTGCTGAGCAGCAAAGAGCTCGTCCTGACGGTTGACGTTGGAGTCGGAGAAGCCCGTAGCGATGACGGTGATACGCACCTGATCGCCCAGGGACTCGTCGACAACGGTACCGAAGATGATGTTGGCCTCGGGGTCGACGGCGTTGGCGACAACGTCGGCGGCGTCGCTGATCTCCTGGATGCCCAGGTCCTTGGAACCGGCGATGGAGAGCAGCACGCGTGTGGCACCATCGATGGAGCTCTCGAGCAGCGGGCTGGAGATGGCCTGCTGGGCAGCGTCGACGGCACGGGTATCCCCAGAAGAGGTACCGATACCCATCATGGCGGTACCGGCCTGCTTCATGATGGTCTTAACATCGGCGAAGTCCAGGTTGATGATACCGGGGACGGTGATGAGGTCGGTGATGCCCTGGGTGCCCTGGGAAAGGACGCCATCGGCAATCGCGAAGGCCTCGAGCATGGTAGTCTTCTTCTCGGCGATGTCGAGCAGCTTATCGTTGGGGATGACGATCATGGTATCGACGCAATCGGAGAGGGTCTTAATGCCCTCCTCGGCGCTCTTCTTGCGCTTGCGGCCCTCGAAGGTGAAGGGCTTGGTCACGACGGCGACGGTCAGTGCGCCGACCTCGTTCATCGCGATATCGGCAACGATGGGAGCAGCGCCGGTACCGGTGCCACCGCCCTCGCCGCAGGTGATGAACACCATGTCGGCGCCAGCGAGCGCCTCGGCAATGTCGTCGCGGGACTCATCGGCAGCCTTGCGGCCAACCTCGGGGTTGGCGCCGGCGCCCAGGCCGCGGGTAAGGTCGGTGCCGATGTGCACCTTGATATCGGCATCAGAGATCGCGAGTGCCTGAGCATCGGTGTTGATGGCAACAAACTCGACGCCGCGGATGCCCTCTTCGATCATTCGATTGACCGCGTTGGTACCGCCGCCGCCGACGCCGACCACCTTAATGACGGCAAGGTAGTTGTTGATCTCTGTCTCGTGCATGTCGGTCCTCCGAACAAAGGTTATAGCCATAGCATGGGTCGACCCCTGCGCACATTAACCTTCAGGTTGAAAGTAAATGCAAAGGTAAACCGTATTATGGTTGCACATTATGAACGTATCAGTCAAATAATTGACCGTGAAAACCAAACAAACCAGATAAACGGCGTGGTATGGCCACTCAACAAAGCATCAACCAGCGCTATGAGGTCGGAGCATTCCTAAATGTGTAGTTGCCCGGAGAGCGCACATTGATATACGTTACGCCCTCTACCTGCGAAAGCAACTTGGTGACTACGCGTTCCTTCTTGGCGATATCGTCCGAATCGCCCAGCGACACCTCAATGCCGTTATTGAGGTTTGCCGAGATGGCTTCGACCGAAGGCGTGGAAATATCCTTGACTTGTCCCAAGAACTCGCTCGAAAAACCACGCACATAATCCAGGCCGGCCTTAACGGCCTTGGAGCTCACCGCCTGGCCGGAAACTGGAGCGACATCCGCCGAGACATCAGTCAGCAACACCGCGCCATAGTGCTTAGCGAGCGCCAGTGCGGCATCGATGCCGGTCAGGGTATTTGAGCCCTGCCCTGTCGTGATGACGTTGCCCTGGTCGTCCACTTCGACCGACGTCGACAGCGGGGCGATCCAGGTGTCATCATCCCCGATGGCCCAGGCTAGGTCATCGGAGCTGATATAGGCAATTGCGATGACCTTGCGCTCCATAGGCGTAATGATGAGCGTATGCGGGAACTGACGCTGAACATCCACGCCCGAGACCCACGGGTTCTGCTTGAGGTCCTCGGTAATCTGGTCGGGATCGACGTTAAAAAGCGACGTTCCCTCGGGCAAATCGATCAGCTGGATAGCATCGTGCTTCGTCACATGCTCGCTGCCTTGAATCTGAATATCAGTGGCGGTAAACAATCCAGAGTTAATCACCACGATGGCAACGACGACGAGCACGGCCAAGACGGCCAGAACGCCGCCCACGATTTTGCCTTTGCCTGTAACGACAGAAGCGGCGTCTGATGTTTTATTTGCCATCGCCCCAAGTGAAGACAACGGGTTGACGCCTTTTTTACCCGAAGGCTTCTTGGCGGTAGCCGGCACCGATGTCAGCGAGCGCGGTTTCGATGCGCCCAGCGTGCGACCCGGACGCAGCGTTTTAGTTCCCGTCGGTGGCTTAGGAGTTGCCATGGGACGGGCAGGCTTGGCGCCCATAACAGGCTTTGACGTCACCGAGGGACGCGAGGACTTTTTTGCGGCCGGACGATTACCGAGCTGCGAGCCGACGACCGGACGACTGGTCTGTCGAGCATGCCCGACAGACTTAGAGTGCGCGACGGTATTGCGTTGAGGTTTGGCAGGCGCGCCGGAACGCCCTCCGGCGCGGCGGAAGGTGGGTTTCGATGCTCTAGAAGCCGAGGAATTTAACTTCCGGTCTGAGCTCGATGCCATACGCCTCCCTCACCTTTCCGTGCACATGTCTGATAACCGCGGCAACGTCATCGGCCGAGGCAGTTCCGTTATTAACGATAAAATTAGCGTGAACGGGCGAAACTTCCGCGCCGCCAATCGAAAAACCCTTTAATCCACAATCCTCGATAAGCTTGCCCACGCTCGCATCGGGCGGGTTGCGAAAGACCGACCCGCAGGATGCGCGACCCATGGGCTGTGTACGCTTGCGCCTCGTCAGGTACCGCTCCATGCGCTCGCGAATGTCGGCCTTGGGCGCCAGTTTAAGCTTGAGCACGCACTCGAGGATGATCTCATTGCGGGGAAGGCTACATTCGCGGTAGCCCCAAGTGATCTCGGACCCCGCATAATGTTTGATACCGGATGCCGGGTCAAACGTTACGACATCCTCAACCAGCGAGCCAATCCACTCGGTCCGTGTGCCGGCATTCATAGATATCGCACCGCCAACCGAACCAGGGATGCCAACGGCAAACTCAAGGCCCGAGAGGCTACGCGACAGGGCATCGTTGACCAGGCGCGCAAACATCACGCCCGCACCGACCGTCAGCGTACAACCGTCATCGGCAACAACCGTGCGCTGAAACTCACGTCCGAGCGAAATGACGGCGCCGCGATAACCGCCATCGGCAACCAGCAGATTGGAGCCCTTGCCGATGATGACCCACGGCACCTGCTCGCGATCGAGCACCGCCACGGCGCGGCGGAGGGCATGATAGCTATGGCACGTCACAAAGAGGTCGGCCTTGCCGCCGATACGATAGCTCGTATGACGCGCAAGGCGCTCGTCCTCGATCACATCCGTGTCGATCATGCCCGAGAGCGCCATGACGGCGTTAAACAGACCCATTAGACTTAAGCGTCTTTCTTGGCAGTCAGATACTCAATGAACTCGGGACCGACGGTCGTAACGTCACCGGCACCCATAGTGAGCAGCAGGTCGCCCTCGCCCACCATCTGCTCGAGCTCCTGATTGAGCTCAAGACGGCTGGAGCAGTACACGACCTCCTTGCCAGGATGCTTGGCGCGCACGGTATCGGCGAGCATCTTAGAGGTGACACCCGGAATGGGCATCTCGCCAGCCGAGAACACATCAATCAGCAGCAGTTTATCGGCATTGGCAAATGCATCGGCAAAGTCGTCGCACAGGGCCTGCAGGCGCGAATAGCGGTGCGGCTGGAACACGACGTCGACGTGCTTGTAGCCCAGCGACGAAGCAGCAGCAAGCGTCGCCTTGATCTCGGTGGGGTGATGGCCGTAATCATCGACCACGGTGATGCCATCGATATCGCCCACGTGGGTAAAGCGACGGCGGACGCCCTCAAAGCTCGAGAGCGCCTTGGCGGCGGCGTCGATGTCAAGGCCCAGGACATGGGCGACGGTGAGCACCGCCGTGGCGTTGAGCATGTTGTGGCGACCGGGATTGCTCTTGATCTCCACAGCGTGCTCAGTGCCGTCCTCAAAGCGAACGATAAAATCGCTCTGGATGCCCTTGACATCCGGGTGCATGCAGACGATGTCGTTGCTCTCGGCAAAGCCGTAGGAAAGCACGTGACGACCCGTCGACTTGGCGAGCTCGACCAGATGCGGGTCCTCACCGCAGACGATGACGGTGCCGTCCTCGCCCACCAGGCTCATGAATTTGGCGAAAGTTGCCTCGATCTCCTCGATACCCGAGTAGTGATCGAGGTGGTCGGCCTCGACGTTGGTCACGATGACCACGTTGGGGTTCAGGAACAGGAAGGAGCTGTCGGACTCGTCGGCCTCAGCGACAAAGTAGTCGCCCGAGCCGTTCTTGCCGTTCGTGTCATAGCCCTCGACGATGCCACCGATCAAGAAGCTCGGATCCAGACCCATGCGGTCGAGCATGGTGGCGCACATCGAAGACGTGGTGGTCTTGCCATGCGTGCCGGCAACAGCGACGGTGGTGTAGCCGTGGCCCAAAGCAGAGAGCATCTTGGCACGGGGCCACACGGGAATACCAAGCTCGCGAGCGCGCACGAGTTCAGGGTTGGACTCCGGAATAGCGGTGGAGACAACAACCACGTCGGGCTTGACCTCGTCGATCGTGGCGGCCTCATGGCCCACATGCACCTTCACACCAGCGCGGGTAAGCTGGCGGATATAACGTGACGTCTTAAGGTCGGAGCCGGTAACGGCATAACCGCGCTCGTGAAGAACGAGGGCGATGCCGCTCATGCCGGCGCCGCCGATACCGATAAAGTGGGCGCTCTTAAACTCGGGCGCGGAGGTTGCAGTCTGGGAATCAGCCATGTGCTCGTGTACTCCTTGCGTAAACACTGCCTGTAACCCGTTAACTGTACCGCACCTACCGCATCAGCGCGAGGGCGACCGACGATATCCCGTCTAACTAACGCAAACCCTCTACCGCATCCGCCAGAAGAGCGGCGGCCCTATCCTGAGCCAGACCACGCGCCGCCTGACGCATGGCGTCGCGCGCCGCCGCGTCATCGACCAGGTGCAGCAGTTCATCGGCAAAGGCAGAACCGTCGATATCGGCATCGGCGCAGAGCACGCCGGCCCCAGCGTCGACCAGATAACGGGCATTGGTGGTTTGGTGGTCGGCCGTCGCATGCGGGTACGGCACGAGCACCGAAGGCACGGCGAGTGCAGCGATCTCGGCCACGCTCGATGCGCCCGAACGCGAGAGCACCAAATCGGCAGCAGCCAGCATATCTCCCATGTTGTCGATGTAAGGCTGGACGCGGTAACGCTTCGCCTCCTCGGGCGTCAGCGCCAAAGCGCGCTCGGTCTCCTCAAAGCCGTCGGCACCCGTCGAATGCAACACATAGAGGTTCTTGCGCGAAAGCAGCTCGTTTTTGAGCGAAGCCACACGCTCGTTGAGGTGCTGGGCGCCAAGTGAACCGCCAAAGACGAGCAGCAGCGTAGCGTCCTCGGGAACGCCAAGTGCCTTGCGGCCGCGAGCGCGATCGCCCTCGATCACCGAGCGACGTACGGGGTTGCCGGTCATGAGCACGTGGTCAGGGTCACCTTCGCGCTCAAAGACCGAACGCGCTGCCGGCACCGAGATGCACACGCGGGCGGCGTGGGAGTTCATCATCTTGTTGGCCAGGCCCGGAACAGAGTTCTGCTCATGCAGCAGATACGGAACGCCCGCGCCCTTGCACCACCCCAGCAGCGGAACCTCGACATAGGCACCAAAACCAATGGCGGCATCGGGCTTGCCGACCTTTGAGAAATGACTGGCGAGCGCACGCTTGGCTTTGTTGACACGCCACAGCGAGGTCAGCGCCGTCCAAGGACGGGAGCGGTCGAAGCCCGTGACCGTAATGGGCACAAAATCAAACCCAGCCTCGGGGACCAGACGACCCTCGAGCTTGCGCGACTGGCCCACGAACACAACGTGGTGGCCACGGTCACGCAGCTCTTCGGCCAAGGCGAGCGCGGGGTTGATGTGCCCGGCCGTGCCGCCGGCTGCAATAGCAACGGTCATTTTATCGGTCATGGTAGTCCCTTCGTACACGCGGTCCCTGGTCGTCGGTACGCAGACGCGCCGACGGGTCCGAGTTCAAATCGATTCGATTATATCCGCCGCCCGCGTTGCGAGGGCTGGGGCGCTGAGGACGACCTTGCGGCGCCGTTCGCTGACGCGGGCGGGCTGCCGGCTCGGTCGCAGAGCCATCCAGGACGGTAAAACCGTTACGCGAAGATCGCTCGCCGCGCACGTGGGGCACGCCGGCGGTACTCTCATCCATAACGGCAAAGCTCTCGCGGCGGCGGTCATACTCATCGCGGCGGGCGCTCTCGTACGAAACGCGCAGGATCAACCCGGCAAGCATGAGCGACACAATAATCGACGAACCGCCGTAGCTAATAAACGGCAACGGTTTGCCCGTCATGGGAAACACGTTGAGGATGCCCAGCGCGTTAATCAAAAACTGCACTGCGAGAATGACCGCGGAGCCAGACGCCATAAGCGCGCCCCGGCGATCGGTCGCCTGCTCGGCAATGCGAAACGCCGAGTAGATCAGCATCGCAAACACCAAGAAGAACAGCACGGTTCCGACAAAACCGACTTCCTCGCCAATGATGGCCAGGATGTAGTCATTGTGCGCCTCGGGCAGATACGAGTACTTCATGGTTGAGTTGCCGATGCCACGGCCGAACAGACCGCCCGAGGCAAAGGCCATAATGGCAAGCGTGGCCTGATAGCCGTCACCATACTCGTCGGCCCAAGGGTTCAAGGCAACCTGAATACGCACCATACGGTACGGCTCTGCGACAAGCGCAATCACGATCACGAGAATGCCGAAGATTAGCACGCCGATGATAAATCTGGGGTCGAGACCCGCAAACAACGCCATGCACATGAGGGTCAACAGGATGATCAGGACAGTACCGAAATCGGGCTGGATAAAGATCAGAAAGAGCGAAATGCCCAGGTAGATGCCCATCTTGCGAAGGAATTCGTTGATGTTGCCACCGGGCGAAAAGAAGCGATCAAGCATGATGGCCGAATACGCAATGGCAAATGGCTTTAAAAACTCGGAAGGCTGGAACTGAATACCGGCGATGTTAAGCCAGCGCGTGGCGCCACGGCTGCCGCTGCCCACCAAGAACACCAGAAACAGTAGCCCTATCATGCCTATGAGGAAGATCCTGAGCACATCCTCCCCAAACCAGCTGTCCGGCAAAACGCGCACGATGGCAATCAGCGCCAGAACACCGACCACGGCAAACGCGGCCTGTCGACCCAGAAAAAACGTCGCCGAGCCATTCTCGTGCAGCGCCTCGACCGAAGACGCCGAGTACACCATCAGCAGGCCAAAGCATACCAAGGTAAACAAGCAGGCCATGAATATCAAACGGGGGCGCATGATACGGGCGGGAACGCCGGCAATATAGCGTTCGCTAAACGACTGCCCGCCGCGACCGGAACGCGGTGTGCTGCGCCGCGAGGAAGCACGGTCCGAGTCGGGCCTCCTCATACCTTGTCGGGGACTCTCCTCTCTCACCGGCAACCCCTATTCCATTTGCGATTTCGCCGCAGCGGCAAGCTGGGCCACATAGTCCTTAAACACGCGGCCGCGCTCCTCATAGCCCGAGAACTCATCGAACGAAGAGCAGGCAGGAGAAAGTAAGATCACGTCGCCACGGCTCGACAGCGAACGGGCGACGTCCACGGCATCGCGCAGGTCATCCGCCTGGGCGATATCCACATCGCCGTCGACATCGGCCTCGTCCATAGCGGCGGTGAAACGCTCGCGCGCATCGCCAAAGCAGACGACCGAGCGTACGTTATCCATAACAACGCGCGCGAAGTCCGTGAGCGGCGTGCCCTTATCGTGGCCGCCGAGCAGCAAGATCACGTCGTCATCGGGAAATGCCGTCAGTGCCTTCTCGACCGCATCGGTGTTGGTCGCCTTGGAATCGTTGACGTAGCGCACGCCGTCAATCTCGCCACACGGCTCCACGCGGTGCTCGAGCGGCTGGAACGAGGCAAGACCGCGGCAGACACCATCGACATCGGCACCGACCGCCAAGGCAGCCGTGGCGGCGCACAGGGCATTGATAACATTGTGATGGCCCGAGATCTTGAGCTCGGATGTAGCGATGAGCGGGGTCTCGACGCCCTTCAGGCGCACGACCATCTTGCCGTCGCGCACAAAGGCGGCATCCTCGCCCTCAGGCTCGTCAAAGGCAACCTTGCAGATGCGACGACCCGGCGTGTAGATGTACTCATCGAACTCGTGAATGCCGGCGTCTTCGACGTCGACAACCGCCAGATCGTCATCGACCATATTGTCAAACAGTTTGATCTTGGCAAGCGCGTAGTTCTTATGGCTCTTATGCCAGCCCAAGTGGTCGGGAGTGATGTTGAGCAGCACCGCCACGCGGGGGTGGAGCTCGGTTGTCGTAGCAATCTGATAGCTCGAGAGCTCAGCCACAAACCACTCGTTGTGGGCTCGGCCGTCAATCTCGTTGACCGGCGG
>CAJLLB010000013.1 GCA_905207425.1 uncultured Collinsella sp. | reverse complement strand
CTTCCGATCTGGCGCCTTTTTTGCATAGAGAGGGTGCAAAAACAGGGTTTTTGATACGATTTATGCATTTGAGTTGTGGAAAACTCCTGTTGAGAGGATGTGAGTTTTACGCAATTGACGTGCGCCTTTTGAGTAAAACCGCAGGTCGCGATTTGCTCGGGGTACTATGCAGCGCGATCGAATCACACGCAGCCCAAACGCAGCAAAAACACACTACGGAGGTTTCCAGCTACATGAGGATCGATTCACGAAAACCGAAAGCCGCCGCCCTTTCCGCCGCTCTGACCGTGGCACTTTTGGCGGGCGTCGGCGCAACTGATGCCCACGCGGCAACACTATCCGATACGGTCGGATCTACGCCGTCCGAGGCGACGCTGGTGCAGCCCGTCGACTACCGCGGTGACGGTTACGGCTCTATGCAGGAGTGGAACGCCTCGATGGGGGCGAAGCGCGATTCCCTGGAGATGCGCGCTCAGATCATTATGAATATGTATGGCGACTATGCTACCGATGACGAGCGCGCTGTGTTGCAGGGCTGCATCGACGGCGCGAGTAGCCTGTTGACGATGGGGGAGGTCGACGCCAAGTCGACCGAGCTCGACGAGCTTCGCTCTACGCTAGAGGATGCCAAGCGCGAGGCGCTCGAGGCTGCCGCAGCCGAAGCCGAGGCCGCTGAGGCCGTTCAGGCTTCGTATTACAACGCCGGCTCCGGCTCGTCTTACGCGTCTGCTGCGTATTACGCGAACGGCTCGGGCCTGACGCGCTCGAGCGGCGTCAATAACTATAACGGCCGCCGCGAGACTTATTACAGCAGCAACGTGTTGTATCACCACCGCACGGGCGAATGGACGCAGGACGCCGAGGGCTTTTGGCGCGATTCCGATGGCTACTACGTCGTTGCCGCGGGCGATAAGGCCCAGGGCTCCACGTTTACCGGGTCCAAGGGCGAGTGCAAGGTCTATGACTCCGGCTGCGCTGCCGGAACCACCGATTACTACACTGGCTGGTAATTTTTCTGCATCACGGATATTTGACGGACGGGCGTCTTTACCGAGCTTTAGGGCAACGTAAGGACGCCCGTTCTATGTATGCGTTTGAGTTAACAGAGCGCTTACCGTGGCAGTACGCCGCGCATATGGGCGCGGGGCACACTAGTTCATGAGAAATAAGGTCTTTCTCGTGGAGGAAGTGGTCTTGTGAACGCTCGAGATATTGCTATTGCCGCCGTCGCATTGGTGCTTGGCTGCCTTGGTCCTACGGCCGCGCTCGTTGTGGGCATGCAGGGGTCTTGTGGGGCTGCCTCTATCGTGGTCAGTGCGTTGATCGCGGCCGCACTGCTGGGAAGTGCGGGTGTAGTCCTTTGTCGCGACGATGAGGACCAGGCGTCGGAGTCGCAGCTCTAACCGTCGGGACATCGACTACTGGTTATAGATGAAGATGAAAGCCGCCGTAAGGGGAGTGCTCCTTGTGGCGGCTTTGCTGTTGAGCCTGTTGACGTGGTGAGCCGGGCGCTACCAGCTTTTCTCGATATCGCGGATGCGCTGATAGAGCCAATCGTTTTGCGGCACTTGGATATCGTGTTTGACGGCCAGGCGGCAAATGGTGCCCGCGAACTCCTCGACTTCGGTTTTTCGTTGTGCGATGCGGTCCTGCGCCATTGAGGGCATACCGGCGGGGTCGATTCCCTCGATGAGGTGCACCATCTGCGTCAGGTCTGCCTCGGTCAGCTCAATGCCCTCGGCGTTGGCGACCGCAAGCGTTTCGCGCATGGCAGAAACAAAGCAGCGACGCTGCTCGGAGCCCGGCTCCGTGGCGCTTCCGTAGGTCCCGCCGTAGGCCATGCACGTCTGGTTGATGCCGTCGTTGAGCATGAGTTTGGCCCACATGCGGTGCGTAACGTCGCTCTCGACGGTATGGGCGATGCCGCAGCGCGTGTAGAGCTCGTCGATGGCGGTGACGGTTGCGAGCTCAGTGCCGGCCGCCGCGCCAAAGCGGATTTCGCCCGCATTGGTAAAGGTGAGCTCTCCGTTGAGGAACACGGCGTCCATGCCCTGGCAAATACCAAGAACGGTATGCTCCCAGCCAAAGCGCTCGGCAATCTTCTGCTCGCTCGTAATGCCGTTACACAGCGAGGCGATGAGCGTATTGGGTCCCACGACGCGCTCCATAGTCTTGAGTGCTTGGTTGAGTCCAGTCGTCTTGACCGTGAGAATGACCAGATCGGCGGGCGTTGCCTCGCTGGCGCGGACGGACTTGAGCGCACAGGGCTTGCCATTGACGGTGAGCGCATCGCCCGCGTGACGCTCAAAACGGGCGTCATCCATAACGTATTCGACGGCGTCGTTACCGAGTGCCTGGGCGATCATACTGCCGTAGAGTAGCCCGACGCCGCCCTTGCCGATAAAGGTGACCTTGTTGATCTGCATGTGAATTATCTCCCCATATAAAAGGCGCCCGCGTAAGGGGCGCCTGATGGATTGTATGCCGCCAGCGCACCTTGTGCATGCAGGGTGGCGATTTTTAAATGAATGGACGCGTGGAGCTTACGCTGCGGGGCAGACCGCGAAAACGCGTGCGGGATATCCAACGCCATCGCGCACCTTGGGGAAGGTGCAGAAGATGACGGCGCCTGTGGCGGGAAGCTCGTCCAGATGGTCCATGACCTCGATCTGATAGCGGTCGACCGAGAGGATGTACTGCTCGCCGGGGTAGGGGTAGGCGTCCTCACGTGTGGTCACGGTCGCTTCCTTTCATCGGGCTTTTTGCTGATGTTAAAGCGGTGTCGTGACGGCTCGATTTCTGCTACGTTACGATACATTCTCGATTGCGATTCCACGATGTTTCGGCTGCGTGACCATTGTGTTTCGCCTTGCCGGGGCGCTGATGGCGAAGGGAGGGGCCGTGCAATACCGTGTTGACCCCAAAAGTGGTAACCGAATATCCGCTCTGGGTCTGGGCTGCATGAGGTTTCCCGGTGCGCCGGGACACCCCGATGCGAAGACGGCCGATGCCATCATCTCCCGTGCGGTAGAGCAGGGGATTAATTATCTGGATACCGCGTATCTTTATCCCGGTAACGAGGTGTGCGTGGGCGCCTCACTTGAGCGCTTGGGGCTGCGTGACCGGGTGTTGCTGGCGACTAAGTTGCCGCACGCTTCGTGCAAGTGCGCAGAGGATTTCGATCGGTTCTTCGACGAGCAGCTGCGCCGTTTGCGGACTGACCATATCGACTATTACCTTATGCACAACATCACCTCGCCCGCGCAGTGGGAGCGCGTGGTAGCGTTGGGTATCGAGGACTGGATTGCGCACCAAAAGGCTGCGGGGCGTATTCGCCAGATAGGTTTTTCGTACCACGGCAGTGCGGCGGACTTCCTCACGATGCTTGACGCGTATGACTGGGACTTTTGCCAGATCCAGTACAACTACGCTGGAGAGCGATATCAAGCGGGAACGGCGGGACTCATGGCAGCCGCCGAGCGCGGGCTCGCGGTGTTTGTGATGGAACCGCTTTTGGGTGGACGCCTGGCGGGCAAACTGCCTCCGCGGGCCCGCGCCGTGCTCGATGACGTACGCGATCCGTACCTGAAGACGCCGGCTGCTTGGGGCCTTTCGTGGGTGTGGAACCATCCTCAAGTCACGACGCTGCTTTCGGGCATGACCGATACCGCGCAGGTGGACGAGAACGCGGCATTGGCGGATTGCGCGCTGCCGGATTCGATGACGACAGAGCAGCTCGATACCATCGCGCGTGTGCTGGGAGAGTTTGAAAAATCGAATCGCGTGCCCTGCACGGGATGCGGCTACTGCATGCCGTGCCCCAAGGGCATCAATATTCCCGGTTGCTTTGGCGCCTACAACGCGAGCTACGCACATAGTTGGTTTACGGGGCTGTCTCAATACTTTACGGCGAGCGCGGTGCGGACGAACGAGCCCAAGCTGGTGAGCAATTGCGTCAAGTGTGGCAAATGCGCACGTCACTGTCCGCAGCACATTGATATTCCCGAGCGTCTCGACGATGTGCGTCGACGTTTCCAGCCTGGTCTCGTAACGGCCGCGCTTAAAGCCTTTTGCAAAACGCGCTCCTGATGCCCCTTTTATAACTTGCGGTGGAATAGTTCCTGTTTGCGGCAGAATAGGGGCCAAACAGGAACTATTCCACCGCAACTGAAGGGGGCTGTCGTGGGCCATCGGGATTCATGCGATGATTTGCGCGAGGTTCGTTGGGGCGTTTTGGGCGCTGGGCACATTTCACATCGATTTGCATCGTCGCTCAAGGAGGTGGACGGGGCACGGCTTGTGGCTGCCGCCGGTCGCACTCCTTCGCATGTTGAGGAGTTTTGCAGGGCGTTTTCGATTGATGCCGCGCACAGTTATGCCACGGCTGACGATAGCGGCGATGCGGCTTATGATGCGCTGATTGCCGACCCCGATGTCGACGCAATCTACTTGGCTCTTCCACATGGCATGCATGCGCATTGGGTCTGTCGGGCGCTGCGCGCGGGAAAGGCCGTACTGTGCGAAAAGCCGGCCGTTTTGAATGAAGAAGAGGCCCGTGCGATCACCTCCGTTTCCCGCGAGTGCGGTGTGCCGTTTATGGAGGCGATGAAAAATCGGTTTTGTCCGATGCGTACTCGCGTGAAGGTCTTGCTTGCGTCGGGCGAGCTCGGCCGTATCGTCTCGATTGAAAGCGTGCAAAAACTCGATTATGGTGAGCCCCCTTCGAGTTATCTGCTCGACCCGTTGCAGGGTGGCTGTCTATATGACATGGGCTGCTATGCGGTCGGGTGGTTTGAGAATTTGCTCGCGGGCGCGTGCGAGGTTTCGTCCCGTGAAGTTCGCTGGCGTGACGTATCAGGCGGCCGTGTCGATTGGGCCGACGAGATCCATATGAGCGTCGGCGGTATACCCATTCATATGGTGTGCGACGGCAAAGCAGCATATGAAAGCCGCTTAACGATTGCCTGCGAGCGGGGCTCGTTGGAAATCGAGCGTCTCCATCGCCCCGAGCTCGCCCATGTGAAGTACTCCGACGGACGAATGCTCGAAATAAATGCCCCGTTTGAGGTCGATGATTTCTACGGCGAAATCCAGCATGCGACCCAGCTCATCCGGGCGGGGAAACTCGAGAGTCCCGTCATGCCCCTTGCCGCCACACAGCGCTGCGCGCGCATTATCGATGCAATCCGTCTAGCCCTCTAGGACTTGGCGTTGACGCGTAGGGGATCATGACGCCGACGCCCGTAGCCGTAGTGCTCGGTGGCCCGCATCTCTGATGCCCCTTTTATAAGTTGCGGTGGAATAGTTCCCGTTTGCGGCAGAATAGGGGCCAAACAGGAACTATTTCACCGCAACTGATGAGGGGGAGCTGGAGATGCTGACGATTGGGTGTCATCTTTCGACGACGAAGGGCTATCGGGCAATGGGGGAGACGGCGCTATCCATTGGCGCCAACACCTTTGCATTCTTTACGCGCAACCCGCGCGGCGGCAAGGCGAAAGATCTTGACATGGATGACGTGGCGGCCCTGCGCGAGCTTATGGAGCAAAACGACTTTGGCCCGCTCGTGGCTCATGCCCCGTATACCTATAACCCCTGCTCGGCCAAAGAGCGGGCGCGCGAGTTTGCCTTGGAGGCAATGGCCGAGGACTTGCAGCGTCTGGAAGCACTGCCCGGCAACTACTACAACTTCCACCCCGGCGCGCATGTGGGGCAGGGCTCCGACGCTGGCATTCAGATGATCGTCGATACCCTGTGTCAGGTGATGTTTGAAGGCCAGCAGACGACGGTGCTGCTCGAGACCATGGCCGGCAAGGGCACCGAGGTGGGCCGTAGCTTTGAAGAGCTGGCGCGCATCATTGAGGGTGTTGCCGACAAGCGTCCCGGGCTGTCGTCCAAGCTGGGCGTTTGCCTGGACACCTGCCATGTGAATGACGCCGGCTATGACATCGTCCACGATCTTGACGGTGTGCTCGACGAGTTCGACCGAGTGGTGGGTATCGACCGCTTGCATGCCGTACACATCAACGATTCGAAGAATCCCTGTGGCGCCCATAAAGATCGTCACGAGTGCATCGGCAAGGGCTACCTGGGTAGTGAAGAGTTTGGCGGCGGTATGCAGGTTATGCAGAATATTGTATCGAATGACCGCTTGCGCGCATTGCCATTCATTTTGGAGACACCGAACGAACTTGCAGGTTATGCAGCGGAAATTACGCTATTAAGGTCATTGCAGCAGTAATGACTGTCACAAAGTGGAGTGTTCCATTCACGTTATGGGTTTGTTTCAATCAGTTTTCTAATTGCAGTTTCGCATTTACGGGTGCATAATATCCAACAGTTTTTGCAGACCTCTGAATCAAACGGGGTCACCGGAAGGAGACTGATTATGAAGCTGAAGAAGCTTGGCGCATTTGCCGCCACGGGCGCCATGGCGATCGCCCTTGCACTGACGGGCTGCGGCTCGTCCAACGCCACCTCTGGTTCCAATGCCGGTTCCAGCAGCTCTGACGACGCTAAGGTCGAGAAGGTCGACGGCTCCAAGGAGTACGCGCTCGTCAAGGACGGTACGCTGACCGTCGGCACCTCTGCCGAGTACGCTCCGTTTGAGTACAAGGATGACAACGGCGATTATCAGGGCTTTGACCTTGAGCTCATCAAGGCTATCGGCGACAAGCTGGGCCTGGATGTCGAGTACGTCAACAATGACTTCGACACACTCGTACCCGGTGTCGCTTCGGGCGCCAAGTATGACGTCTCCATCGCGGCTATCACCGACACGCCCGAGCGTGAGAAGGAAGTCACTTTCTCCGATTCCTACTACATGGACGATCAGGCTATCGTGACCAAGGTCGATAACACCGACATCACGGCCGACAACTACAGCGAGAAGCTCAACAACGCCGACGCTACCATCATCGTCCAGTCTGGCTCGACCGCCGAGTCCTTTGCCCAGGAGAACTTCCCCAAGGCCAAGATCGTCCCCTACAAGGACGCTACCGAGTGCTTCAGCGCCCTGCAGTCCGATAAGGGCGACGCCGTAGTCACCAACCGCTCCGTTGCCAGCCAGCTGACCGCCGAGCAGTTCAACACCTGCCAGACCATTAAGCAGATCAGCACCGGCGAGGAGTACGCCATCGCCATCAACCAGGGCAACACCAAGCTCAAGGACGATATCAACCAGGCCATCAAGGACCTGACCGACGACGGTACCGTCGACGCCCTCATGGCTAAGTACAACATCAAGTAAAATAGCTACTTGATTGCGCGCGGGCCCTTTCCGTTTTGGCGGAGAGGGCCTTTGCGCTTCTCTTGACGGAGAGCATTTCCGTCTCGTTTTGCCGGCAACTTCTACGATAGGAGCCACCTTGTCTCGACTGAACAAAGGGGCCGCGGAGCAGCGTTTTCCACTGCCCGCCTTGCTCCAAAAGCTAGTCTGCGTCATGGCCGTGGCGCTCGCGCTGGTGTGCGCGGGGGCATATGCGCCCACGACCGCCCAGGCGCTTGAGACCGCAAAGATTACCGCCCGACCCAACACCGGTTCGGGCAGCGCTGTGGTCGGCGGTACCGAGACGCGCATTACCTGGGAGGTCCAGGCCGATGCCGATGAGGAGCTGAGTGGTCTTTCGCTGACGTTTGTCGACGGCACGACGTTTGGTACCGATGACACGCGATTGACGATGCTCTCGGGCGAGGACCTCATGGATCGTACGCCCATGAAGCCCACGTGCAAGGCTGACGGCCAGACGCTCAAGATTGACTTTGGTGAGACGGCGCCTGCCGGTGGCTTTTTCCGTGTCGAGGTTTACGGCGTGACGTTTCCCGTCGAGGGCGGCGATGAGGCCTTCAGCGGCACCTATACACTCGCCGACGGTTCGACCAAGAAGATTTCCAAGATTCCTTCCGTCGAGATTAAGGGCGTGACGGCATTCGATAACTTCCTGGCCGATCTTAAGGAGCAGCCGTGGGTCGAGGCGTGGAACTCCAATATGTTCCTGCGCCTGTTCTTGAACCCGGTCATTTTGGTCCAGAGCCTGCCGATCGTCTTCAAAGGCTTCCTCATGTCGCTTTCGATCGTGCTCGTGGCGTTTCCGCTGGCAATTCCCTTTGGCTTTGCCTTGTCGCTCATGCGCATCTCCAAGTCGCGCATCCTGCGTTGCCTTGCCGGCATCTACGTGAATATCATCCGCGGCACGCCGGCGTTCCTGCAGATCTACATCGCGTTCTTTGGCCTGCCGCTTGCCGGCGTCAAGGTGGACGACTATGTGCTGGGCGTCATCGTCATGGCCATGAACTCGTCCGCCTACCTGTGCGAGATCTTCCGCGCCGGTATTCAGTCGATCCCCAAGGGCCAGAACGAGGCTGCTCGCTCGCTGGGCATGAATGCCTTCCAGACGCTGCTCTACGTTATGATTCCGCAGACGTTCCGCAATGTCCTGCCTACGCTGACCAGTGAGTTCATCCTGCTTTACAAGGATACGTCGCTGCTCGCGGCCGTGGGCGTGGTCGAGATCGTCATGAACGCCCGCACCATCGTGGCCACGACGGGCTCCATCACGCCGTATGTGGTTGCCGCCCTGTTCTACCTGGTCATCACCCTGCCGCTTGCGCGCTTGGTGAGCGGTCTTGAGGCGAGGCTGCTGGGTACGGCCGAAACCAAAAAGAAGCGTCCCACCAAGAGCGCCGGACAGGTCGTCGCGACGCCCGCCGATCACATCGCCGGTCTGTAAGGAGGTCCTATCATGAGCGAAATCAATAACTCGAACGAGGTCGTCGTCAGCATCAAGAACCTCCAGAAGGCCTTTGGCGATAACGTGGTCCTGCGCGATATCGATCTGGATGTGCACAAGGGCGAGGTCGTCGTAGTCCTGGGTCCTTCTGGCTCGGGCAAGTCGACGATGCTTCGTTGCATCAATCGTCTGGAGCATCCCACGAGCGGCTCGATTGTCGTTGAGGGCGTGGACGTGTGCGCCAAGGGCGTTGACCTCAACAAGGTACGTACGCATCTGGGCATGGTGTTCCAGCAGTTCAATTTGTTCCCGCACCTGTCAGTCAAAAAGAATGTCATGCTTGCGCAGCAAAAGGTACTCAAGCGCAGCAAAGAAGAGGCCGAGAAGATCGCCATCGAGGAGCTGACCAAGGTCGGCCTGGCCGAGCGCATCGACTTTATGCCGAGTCAGCTTTCGGGCGGCCAGCAGCAGCGCGTGGCCATCGCCCGCGCCCTGTCGATGAATCCGCACGTGATGCTCTTTGACGAGGCCACGTCAGCGCTTGACCCCGAGCTTGTCCGCGACGTTCTTGGCGTCATGCGCGACCTGGCACGTGACGGTATGACCATGATCGTGGTGACGCACGAGATGGGCTTTGCCCGCGATGTCGCCGACCGCGTGGTCTTTATGGACGGCGGCGTTATCGTGGAGGAGGGCTCGCCGAGCGAGGTCTTTGACCATCCCAAGAGCGAGCGCACCAAGGCGTTCTTGGGCAACATTTCCTAGATTGCATTGATATTTGAGCATAGTTTGAGTTGACGGGCCAAGGCGTTGCTGCCGCGGCCCGTTTTGTATTTTGGTAAAAGTCAGCCGTTACCCCCAGTGGACGCTTAAGACGCATGTTTGGTGAATTCTGTGGACGCGGTACGGGGCGCGTGTCAACCATGCGGCCTTTCATACAATTGCATGTTGTTTGAAAAGAAGCCGGACCGTGGGTGCGCTTGGCGCATAAAAGGGAACTGGGTGGGAATCCCAGACAAGGCGGTTACTGTGTGCGGGGATGTTGTCTTCGCGAGTCAGATTACTTGCCCACGGTCTTCTCGTGTCGAGGGTCTTTTGGAAGCCGCTGGATTCCGGTGAACAAGAGATGACATCATATATTGCTCCTATGCGTCCCGCCTGTTGTGCGGGCCATTGTTGTGTGCTGTCAGGTGCGGGCGCCCCGCTGTGTCTCGTTTCCCTTTACATGATCGGCCTCGATTCTTATTGAGGTAATGATCTTCCAAATCAAGGGGGAGTGGGATGCTCAAAAACATCCGAACTGTTGCGAGGAAATTCCTCGTGGTGTTCATGGCGTTTATCTTTGCCAGCTCGAGCACCGGAATGACTGCATTTGCCGAGGAGGTGGGTGCGGGCGTAGCCGTGATGGCTGATCAGGTTGCCGCGGCGACCGATGCTGAGCAGGGTGCATCGAGCGAAGATGAACCTTCTGCCGATGCTGAAATCGGCGTGTCCGATGACGGCGACAGCGCACAGGAGCAAGAAGGCTCCGATACTGCCGTGCAGTCCGTTGTGTCCAACGGGGAGAATTCGGCCGCGCAGGCCGAAGTGGTCGGAGCTTCTACTGGGATAGCGCGCTCGGGCGAGACGGTTGTCGTCAACGACGCGGTCGATATGCCTTCGACCATCGAAGCCGGCGCTACCGTAAAACTCGGTGCGAACATTTCGATGGGTGCCGACCAGCAGATTGAGACCGTTGCCGGCGTGTTGGACGGTCAGGGTCATACCGTCACCATTAGCGGCAAGGCCGTCGCGAACAACGTAACGGGAACTATCCAGAACCTAGGCGTGACGGGCTCCGTCTCGAATAGCGATAATGTGGGCTCCATCGCCATGACGCTTTCCGGTACCGTTCAGATGTGCTGGTCCACGGCGAGCGTGAACCTGAGCGGTTGGATGGGCTATGCCGGCGGCCTGGTTGGCGGCATGGCGTCCGGCAAGATCGTCAATTCCTATTTTGCCGGTTCGGGCGTCGAGATGAATGGCGGGCTGGTGGGCGAGGCCCGGGCTGGCTCGCTTTCGAATTGCCTCTATACCGTAGGTTTTTCGCCTGCCGAGATGAACTATAGGGGCTTTGATAAGGGTAATGCTGCGAAAGCCTCTGACCTTTACCTTTCGTCTGCCGAATCTCTTACCGTGCTCAATGCCAATGCGCCGGCGACCGGGTTTACCTGGACGTCCAACGGCGGCCTGCCGATCTTGACGAGTGGATCTGCTCCCGTTGTCGTTAACAAGGATGCGCTCGCCGCTGCCATCGAGTCTGTCGAGGCGCTCAAGGAGTCCGACTATACATCCGATTCGTGGTCTGCCCTAGCCTCTGCCCTTGCGGACGCAAAGGCCGTAAACGACAATGCCGATGCCTCCCAGTCCGATGTAAATGCGGCGGTCAAGGCACTCAATGCGGCTAAGGATGCCCTCGAGAAGAAGAAGCCGACGGCCCCCGTCGCCCAGCCCGAGAGCGTCAAGCACATTAAATCGCAGGACGACTTCATTTCTATGAACGTCAAGGACGCGAACAACTACTATGTGCTCGACAACGATATCGTGATTGATGATGAGTATTTCTTTGGTCCTTCGGGTGAGCTCAACTGCACGTTTGACGGCCAGGGCCACACCATTACCTTCAACAATGGCGGTGGCGTCAAGTCGCTCTTCGCGAGCGTCGGCTCCATCGGCGTTGTCCAAAACGTCTCTTTTGCCGGCGAGCTTAAGAAAGCGGTCGACGGCAAATCGTTCGGTCCGCTCGGCAACCAGATTAGGGGCGCCGTTCTCAACTGCTCCACGTCTGTTACGGGCAAGGGCGTTGTGGGCTTTGGCCGTACGCTCGAAGGCGGCGTAATTTCTAACTGTGTGTCTACCGCTGCAGCGACCGGCGGCGTGCTCTTTGCGAGTTATGGCTCCGGTCAGCTCGTCAATACGTACTGGCAGGAAGGCCTTACCAACAAGGCTCAGTTCCCCGCGAGGGCGCTCGTCAACTCCTATGCTGTCGATGCCGACGACATGAAGACGGCGACCTTTGTCGAAAACCTTAACGTCAACCGTGGCGAAAACGGTAGCGCATGGGGCATGGGAGCCGATGGCTTGCCGTATTTTGGTGAGGACCAGGACTACGAATCGCCCGAGAGCCCTGCCGCAAACAATAAATACGAGGTGACGTTTACATCTGCGCGCACCGGCAGGACCGTGACTGCCGCCGATGGCATGCTCTACCCGTCTCCCGACGATGTCGTGGTGGGCGAGAACGGTGCCGCCTGCGTCTCGGGCACGCTTGCGCTCAAGGGTTTGTCTAAGGGTGCAAAGGTGACTTGGGGCACTCCGGACGCTAACAGAGGAGATATCGCCGTTAACGAGGAAACGGGCCTGCTGCACGTATACAACGATGCCGTGGGTACGGTGACCGCTACGCTTCATAAGGATGACGGCACCACCGAGAACGTTGCGACCGTCGTGGTGAAGGCGATCTCCAAGCCTATTGATGATTTCCAGATTTGGTACAACGGCGAAAACGTGACGGGCGGCACTATTGCGGTTACGGGCTCCGAGGTCAAGAACCTCGAGATCCGTGCTCATTACGCCGACGCCGCTGAGGGCGAGTACACCCCTGTTTCCTATACGCGTTTTCGCTTTGCGGGTACGCCTTCGAACGTGCTCTATTCCAATCCCGGATCGGCATGCTTCTACTTTAAGCAGGCGGGCGAGGCCACGATTTCGGTCTCCTCGCGAACGAACGTCGACCTTGCCGATAAGAGCGTAAAGGTTACCTCGACCTATGTGCCGGCGACGAGCATTTCGCTTGGCTACAACGAGGACGGCAAGACTGTTTATCTGCATGGCCGTAATCCGCTTGCCAAGGGTGCTTTCCTGACCGACAAGGCTGCACCGGTTGTGGGCCCGGAGTATGCGAGTGACCGTGCAAACTACACGGTCACCTCGAGCGATAGTGCAGTCGCCGAGTACACTACAAGCGGCGATATTGGATTTACGCCGTATAAGGCCGGCAAGACGACATTCGAGGCGACGGTCGAAAACCAGGACGGCAGCGTTATCTCCTCGGGCAAGCGAGAGGTTACCTACGCTTACCGAAACCCGCTGAAATCGGTGACCATCGCAAATGCTCCCGCGTCCATTAAGGCCGGCAAGACGGTCGGGCTCGACCTGAGCTATGTGGGCGAGAACGATGCCGAGGGCTGGAGTGTCTCCGAGCCCGGCATGATATGGACCGTGACGGGCGCAGATGGCCAGGATGCGTCGGATGCTGTGAGCATCGACCGTCGTGCTCTGGGTGACTGGAAGCACGTTGACGGTGCTCCCGACGACGGGCTGTTTGTAGCGAGCGGAACCTATGTTCTAACGGCCAACAAGGCCGGTACCTATACGGTGACGGGTACTCCGGTCGACCAGACTGCCGGCGCCAAGGCCGTCTCCTTTGAGATTACGGTTGACGGTATCGCCGCCTCGCCGGATAACGAGGCGCAGGCCGATAAGGGTGCCCTCTCTGCCGCCAAGTACTTTGACGCCAACCGCACGACCGATGCGTACACCTATGGCCAGGAATGGGAAATCTACGCCTTCGCAAAATCGGGGCGCAAGATCGACGACGCGCTTATCAAGAATTACAAGAAGTCTCTTGCCGACCATAAGGCCGAGTGGGCCGGTAGCACCGCCAAGGTAACGGATTGCGAGCGCGTTGCGCTTACGTTGGCTGCACTTGGCGAGAACATTACGTCTTTTGATGGCGTTAACCTTGCTGCCGTCATATGCTCGCACGGCGACCTTGCGGCTTCGGCGAATAACTTGGTCTATGCGTTGATCGCCCTTGACGAGGCGCGCGTTTCGGATGAAGCGCTGTCTGCATTCGGCTCGTCCTGGACACGTGCTCAGCTTGTTTGCACGCTGCTCACGTTCCAAAACTCGGATGGCGGCTTTACCATTGATACGGCTGGTGCAAGCAACGTCGATATGACCGCCATGGCGCTGCAGGCGCTTGCGCCCTATGTTGACGGCGACGCATGTGCCGCTGCCCTGGCTTCGAATGGTCAGCTCTCTGTTGCGTCCGCTGTCGACAAAGCGCTCGGCTTCCTTAAGGGGCGGATGAACGGTCTTTGCGATTTTGGGTCTGTTGAGTCGAATGCCCAGGTGCTGCTTGCTCTTGTGGCGCTCGGCAAGGACCCCGCAAATTCCAAGAACGGTTTTGCGACGGGCGCAAATAGTCTGATTACCGCGATTGCCGCCTATGAAGTTGCTGACGGCAAGGGATACGCTCACACCATGGGATCAGACGGCAAACCCGGCAATGCCAACGCGCTTGCCACCGTGCAGGTCTTGCGGGCCCTTTCGGCCTATAAGTTCGCGGGTGCCGGCGTGAGTTGGACCAAGATCGGCAATGTGAAGGCCGGCACCGTCAAGCCGAGTGATCCTAAAGAGCCTGTGACGCCCGAGGTTCCCGTACCTACGGTTCCGACGAAGAACCCGACACCTGCGGTTGTGCCGCCCGCCTCGCAGGATGGCAACGGCACCGGTGGAAAGCAGGGCGCTACCACTTCGCAGGATGGCGCGAAGCCGGAGACGGCGGAACACGCGGATTCCGCCAAGAGCGAATCCGGCAAGGAGTCTAGCTCTGACAAATCTTCTGGTTCGAAGGCGAAGACCGCTACTGCCGCCGCATCGCGCAAGGATGCCTCGGCTGGGCAGAGCGGCGTGAATCCTGTTGCCGTTGCCGGTGTCGTCGCTGGCATCGTGTGCCTTGCGGTCATTGGCGCGTGGTTCGTGCGTTCTCGTAAGAACGCGTAGCAATTCAATGCGCATTGCGCCCGCCGTTTGACGCGCGGGCGCGACTATGCCGCCTGTGCGCGGCTTAATAGATGAACGGGCCCCGGGTCTTGGCGACCTGGGGCCCGTTTACGTTGCGGTTGGCGTGGCGATGGGTAGTTTTAAGCCAGCTCGGCGCCCAGGGCCTTACAGGCGGCTTCGGCCTCGTCGTCAGGCGCGTCGAAGCAGATGACGGAATCGACGACATTGACGCCGGCCTCATCGGCGTCGGCCTTCCAATTGTCCATCCACTCGCCCTCGGCCCACGAATAGGAGCCAAACAGGACGACCTTCTTGTCGCCCAGGTTCTCCTTGACCTCATCCCACATCGGCTGGAACTCGTCGTACTCGAGTTCCTCGGAGCCCATGGCGGGGCAGCCGAAGGCGATGGCGTCGTAGCCGGCGGTCTTGTCGGCAGAGAAGTCGGCACAGGGGATGACCTCGGCCTCGGCGCCGGCGGACACCGCGCCCTCGGCGACGAAGTTTGCCATGGCCTCGGTATTGCCCGTTCCGCTCCAGTAGACGACGGCGATCTTGCTCATGTTGAGTCCTTTCGGTTGTGCGGCACGCGGCCGCGTTTTGTATGTTCTATCGGGCTGCCTGAACAAGCTGTTCAAGGGTACAGCCCTGCTGATAGATGTAGGTAAGGTATTGCGTGCATGCGCGATAAGCGTCAAAGGTCGCAAGCGCCGCCTCGACGTTTGAATACACCTTCCAAGCACCAAAAAACTTGTAGTTTTGGCCGTGCTGGGCAATAAACTGATGCACGTCTTCGTAGGGGTAGCCCAAAAAATACCCAATTTCGTGGGGGAACTCGCACATGCACCCCGTATCGCAGTGCCTATTTCGCGCGAGTGCGCAGACGCTGCCGTCATAGGCGCTTTCTGCGGTATTGCTGCTTGCCAGCGTGATGCGCGCGGCGAGATGCACTAGGGATGCGGGCAGGCTGTGGACATCGTAACCTTCGGCGGCAAGCGCCGTCGTGGCACGGGGGTCGGAGAGGTATCGCATGAGGTCCGCAGGGCGGTACACATAGATGAGCGCACCGCAGGGACGCCAGACCAAAACGCTCATATGGATCCCGAGTGGCTGGAGCTCGCGGTTGCATTGGGCTATGACGGCGAGCAGGCGAGAGCGTCGCTCTTCGATATGGGCGGCGCCGGGCTTTCCGTTTTGGTTGGCGTAAACGCCGGGATAGGTAAAGAGCGAAGCCGGCTTGATACCTGCGAGCGTAGGGGAGCAGTTGCGCACGACAGCCGTTTGGTATGTTGGGATGTCAATGGTTCGAGTCACGTTGCCCCTTTCGAGCCCTCACTTGTTAACCTAGGAAAACTTATACACGAAAGTAAGCCATGGTCAACAAAAAAGTTTGAAGAGGGAAACTAATTGACCGAACGGACATGATTTTGGGTTAAGATGGGGACACCCCATGGGGGTATCTAGATAGGGTTACTTGAAAGGGGAACGCATGAGTGACTTGTTCAACCCTGCGAATCTCATCGTGCTGGCCGTCATTGCCGTCGGTTTGTTTTTTGGGTTGCGTCGCATTGCCGCTTCGACTCGCGGAAAGAGCTGCTGCTGTGACGGCGCGAGCGGAAAGAAGGCCAAGAAAGTCGTGGTCGCGGATACCGATCCGTCTCATTATCCCTATAGCGAGGAGCTGCTCATCGGCGGTATGAGTTGCGATGGCTGCGCTCAGAACGTGGCCAATGCCCTGAATGCGCTGGATGGCGTGTGGGCAACGGTGACGTATGCGGACCACACGGCACGCGTGCGCTCTAAGCAGCCGATCGATCGTGGTGTCCTCGAGGCGGCCGTGAAAGACGCGGGTTACTACGTCATGACGCTGTAAGCGTCGCCTTGGATGCATTTCCTTGTCTAGGCTCGTCCGCGCAGTTCGATGTCTTGGATATCGTCGAAGTCGATGGCGATGTCCTTGAGCTTGAGGAGCTTGAAGGCAGGGAGTACCTCGTCGAGGATGCCGGTGCGGGAGCGATAGCCGTACGTATCGTAATAGGTGACGCGCACCAAGTCGCCGCGTTTGAGGCCCTCGAGCTTTTTTGAAAGCTCGAGGGCTTTTTCTTCCGTGAGTTCGCATTTTGGTACGACGGTAATCTCTTGCTTGCGCACGAGCTCGTAGTATCCCGTGAGGGCGGCAAAGGGCATAAACTGCGCGGCGCGGTTGGCGCGAGCCGCGCCATTGGCGGTGAGTTTGGGGTCGGCGGCGCGACGCCTTCCCTCGGGGTCTGCCAAACGCTCAAAGGCGGTCGGCGGCCGCACAGGCTGCTGCTTGGGTTTAGGCACGGTGTCCTCCTACCTGATCGTTGCGTTCGCGTGCGGTGGCACCGGCGGTAAAGCTTAATCCCTTGACCAGCGCGTTCTTGCCATATTTGCCCTTCACGGCCAGCACGGCGCGGGCCAGGTCACGTTCGCGCTCGTCAGCCTCGACATCGCTAAATAGATCGATGGTGGCAAATTCCTCGGGCACCAGATTGCCAAAGCAAAGGTTGATGCGCTTAACCGGTCGCTTGGGGTCGACCGTTTGCGCCCAAAGGTCGTCGAAATACCCCATGATCCTCTTAAACGAATTGGTACGCTCGGGCAGCTTTCGCGAGGCGTTAGAGTGCGCAAAGAGTGCGGCATAGCCACCACGCGGTTTGCCGCCATGCTCTCCCACAAAGATGCCATCGATTGCCTGCGCCTCACGCACCAAGCGCCGCCGTTCGTCATCGCGCTGGACGGGCTTGGGCGCACGGGGCGCGAGCTCGGGGCCGGCGGTTGCGGTGGGTTCGATACTCGACGTGCTCGAGCGTAGGTGTCCGCATCCGTCCACATATTGCGCTGTGCCGCTGGCATCGAGCCGGCGTATGTCGGCGCGCTCGCTTGCATAGCCTACAAAGAGCGAGATGCTGTCACACACCACGTGCTTGTCGATCAAATCCAGCACGGCGTTGTCGACCATCTCGCGCAAGACGGTGTAGGCCTGCTCGTAGGCATAGCCCTTCGAGAGCACTTGCCCCGTGGTTGTTGAGGTTGCATGCGGGCGATAGGCCTGAATATCGGCGATAGTTGTCGGCTCGCGCCCGAAGGCGTGGTCGATAAGATACTCGGCGTTGACGCCGAGCTCGTCGTAGAGCAGGTTTTCGTCGAGCGCCGCGACGCCCATCAGATCGTAGACGCCGTATTTTTCGAGTCGTGCTGCCACGCCGGGCCCGATGCCCCAGATGTCGGTGATGGGGCGGTGAGGCCAGATTTCCTTGCGGAACGTCTCGTCGTCGAGTATGCCGATGCGGCTGGGTACGTGCTTGGCGGTAATGTCGAGTGCCACCTTGGCCTGGAATAGGTTGGGGCCGATGCCGACCGTCGCCGTGATGCCGGTGCGCGCCAGGACCTCGTCGCGCAACATGCAGGCGAAGCCTTCCGCATCGGTGTGATAGAGGTCCAGATAGGGTGTCACGTCGATAAAGCACTCGTCAATTGAGTAGACGTGAACGTCCTGGGGGCTGACGTATTCCAGATAGATGCCGTAGATTTGCGCCGACACCTCCATGTAGTGCTGCATACGCGGTACGGCCTTGATGTAGTCGATGCCGTCGGGAATCTCGAACAGACGGCAGCGGTTGTGAATACCTAGGTCCTTCATGGCCTGCGTGATAGCGAGACAGATGGTCGTGCGTCCGCGCGATTCGTCGGCAACGACCAGGTTGGTGGTGAGCGGATCGAGCCCACGGTCGACGCATTCGACGCTGGCATAAAACGTCTTGAGGTCGATGCAGATATAGGTGTGACGCTCGTGCCCCACGCGGCCTCCCATCAAACACATGTTCTTATCGAATACATGTTCGATAATACCTGCTCGACCGGACACCGTCAAAACTTGTCCCTTTTGGCAGGTATGGTCGTGCGGCTGCATCGGGTTTTTAACGCAGCCCTAAAGAGTACGAAACAGCTCGGAAAAGCTCGCTTCGTAGCATGATGCCAACGATTGATACCACCATAAAGCACGGAAGGGTTGTGGGGATAATGGTCAACTATGGGTTTGGTATGCCGACGCGCCTTGTTGCGGATGGAGACGTGGCTCGCTGGTGCGGGCGATTGGTCGCTCACTACGGTGGCACCAAGGCACTGGTCGTGCTGGGCGGTGACAAGCATACGCGCGATGAGCTTGTCTCGGCGGCACTCGGCTCGGTTGATCGAGCTCTGCTCGAGCGCGTGCTTTTCCGCTGCGGCTCGGTTGGCGACGGGGGAGACGAGCTGATCGACGAAGCCGTGGCCCTGGCGATCGACGAGCGCGTGGACTTTGTCCTGGCGATCGGCGATGCCGATACTGCCGGCTTTGCGCGCGAACTCGCTCGTCGCATGGCCGTGCTCGATGCCGGCGAGGACGGCTTTGTTCCCTACGGGTGCATCGTCTCCGAGGGAAAAGTGCCCGCCGTCGTGGGTGCCGGCGAGGTTCCCGTTTTTGCCATTATCGCACCCGAGCTGCTGGAGGGCATCGGCACTCCCTTGCGTGAGTTGCTCGGCAGCGTGTGCGCCGCGGCCTAGTACCTGCCAGGAAGGGACAGGTTAATTTTGGTAGGTAAAGCGTTTGACCTGCCAAAATAAACCTGTCCCTTTTTGGCGGGTCGCCGTTTGGGGGCGGATTGGCAACGCTCGCTGATTGTAGTCTTGACCTGCGCTAGAATAGGGGCATCTGATTATCCGGGCGCATGGAGGTATGCGCCCGTATGCTGAGGAGGACTTTATGGCAACTGTTGCCGCACCTATCGACGCTACGTCGACCGCCGCTTGGAAGGCGCTCGAGGCCCATCAGGAGAAGCTCGAGGCCGAGGGCATCGACCTCAAGGCCTGGTTCGCTGCCGATCCCGAGCGTGTGAACAAGCTGAGCTTTGACGCTGGTGACCTGCACTTTGACCTGTCCAAGAACCTGGTGACCGATGAGACCGTCAAGCTGCTGTGCGATCTTGCTCGCGAGGTGAAGCTCGAGGAGCGCCGCGACGCCATGTTCTCCGGCGAGCACATCAACACCACCGAGGACCGCGCTGTTCTGCACACCGCGCTTCGCCGTCCGGCAAGCGAGAAGGGCCAGCTCATCGTTGACGGCCAGGATGTCGTCGCCGACGTGCACGAGGTCCTCGACCGCATGTATGCCTTCGCCGAGCGCGTGCGCTCCGGTGAGTGGAAGGGCGTTACCGGCAAGAAGATCGAGCACCTGGTGTCCATCGGCATCGGTGGCTCCGATCTGGGCCCGGTCATGGCCTACGAGGCCCTGCGTCCCTACGCCGACGCCGGTATCGACTGCCGCTACATCTCCAACATCGACCCCAACGATCAGGCCGAGAAGCTCAAAGGCCTCGATCCTGAGACCACGCTCGTGATCATCGTCTCCAAGACTTTCACCACGCTCGAGACCCTCACCAACGCCCGCGAGGTCAAGACCTGGATGCTCGAGCAGCTCAAGGCTCAGGGTGCCATCGATGGCTCCGATGAGCAGAACGCCGAGGCCGTGGCAAAGCACTTCGTCGCCGTTTCCACCGCACTCGAGAAGGTTGAGGCCTTTGGTATCGACCCCGCCAACGCCTTCGGCTTCTGGAACTGGGTCGGCGGCCGCTACTCCGTCGACTCCGCCGTGGGCCTGTCGCTGATTGTCGTGCTCGGCCCCGAGCGCTTCCAGCAGTTCCTCGAGGGCTTCCACGCCATCGACGAGTACTTCTGCAACACGCCGCTCGAGAACAACGCCGTCGCGCTGATGGGCCTGCTCAACGTCTGGTACGTCAACTTCTTCGGCTCCAAGAGCCACGCCGTGCTTCCGTACTGCCAGTATCTGCACCGCTTCCCGGCCTACCTTCAGCAGCTCACCATGGAGTCCAACGGCAAGCACGTCCGCTGGGACGGCAGCGCTGTGACCTCCGATACCGGCGAGATTTTCTGGGGCGAGCCTGGCACCAACGGCCAGCATGCCTTCTACCAGCTGCTGCACCAGGGCACTGTGGTGGTTCCGGCCGACTTCATCGCCTTCGCCAATACCGCCAACCCTGCGACCGATAGCGGTCAGGATGTGCATGAGCTGTTCCTGGGCAACTTCCTGGCCCAGACCAAGGCTCTCGCCTTTGGTAAGACTGCCGACGAGGTTCGTGCCGAGGGCACGCCCGAGCAGATCGTCCCGGCCCGCTGCTTTGAGGGCAACCGTCCGACGACCTCGATCTTCGGCGACACGTTGACCCCGTTCGCGCTCGGCGAGCTCATCGCCCTGTACGAGCACATTACGTTTGTCGAGGGCACGGTCTGGGGCATCGACTCCTACGACCAGTGGGGCGTCGAGCTGGGCAAGCAGCTTGCCAAGCAGATTACCCCGGCCTTCCACGACGACGCCGCCAAGGCCGAGCAGGACGCTTCGACCCAGGCGCTCATCGAGTTCTACCGCGCGCATCGCAAGTAGTCGCTGCTGTTAACGCATCGCGCCTTATAGTCAGGGGCCCGTATCCTATCGGATGCGGGCCCCTTTGCTTTGCCGTGGTCCCGGGGCGCACGGCCTTTGTGGGACATCGCCGGGGCGCCGCGCGCTGCGAGAACCCTGCGCCTAGATCTCGGCCTCCGCATGGCCTCGCTGCGCCTCGGGCAGCTCCCCGTAGAGCGGATGGTCTTCGAGCCTAAAGCGCTCGACCTGTTCGGGAGTGCGACCGCGTACAAAGAGCCACGAGCGATCAATCGGCGTCGCCATGAGCGTGCTGGGCAGCGCGTCGGCGCGGTCGGAAAACACTCGGGCACTCTCGGGATCCTGGAACGCCAGCACCAGATGCGTGTCGCAGTTGCCCATGATGGAGCGTGCGCGTGCCTCGCCATAGAGCGCATCGAGCTGGTTGGTCGACTGCAGCAGCAGCGTTGCCCAGATGTTGCGGCTTCGGATAATCGAGAGCACGTTGTCGATCTGGGGGATCTGCAGATTTGCGAAGTCATCGAGCATAAAGCGCACGGGCACGGGCAGGCTGCCGTCGGGCTGCCTATCGGCCTCACGAATGAGGCCCATAAACGCCTGCGAAATAAAGAGGCCGGTCAGCGGATCGAGATTGCGGTCAATATCGCTCACGGTTACAAACAGGGCGCAGGGGGTGTGTCCCATGGAAGCGAAGTCCACCTGATGGCACTCACGATAGAGCTGTGCCGCACCGTCGAATCCCAGACACATGACCTTTTCGGCAAGGATACCGACGATGCTCGCGTGCATGCGCTCGGCATTTTGCGTAATGGCGTAGCGCCGCCATAGCGAGAGGGCATAGCTTTGGGGGTCGGTCGTGATCAGGTCGTCAAACAATCGACCCGTGGCACCGTCCTGCAGGTGCTCGATCAGCTTGATGACCGAGCTGATCGTCTGCTCGTCGGCGGGTAGCTGTTCGGTGACGTAGGCGATAAGACACGACAGCAGGTTTGCCGCCGCATGATCCCAAAAAGGCTGGTTGTTGTCCTCGATGGGGCAGATGGCCTTTGCCACCGAGAGGATGTCCTGCTGGTTGGGCCTGCCGTCCGCCTTGCGGCGAATGTGCCTCAGGGGGTTGTAGCCGCAGCGCTCGATGCCGGGCGCAAGGGCCGGGACGGTGTTGAGGTCGGCGAAGTTGAGACATTGCACGCGGTAACCGTGGGCTGCCAGCACGGGTCCCACTTCGCGACAGAGCGTGCCTTTGGTGTCGAGCACGATGTAGCTTGCGTTCATTTGCAGCAGGTTGGGCTTGAGGACGTTTCGGGTCTTGCCGGCTCCCGAGGGGCCGATCACAAGTGCGTTGTTGTTGAGTCCCGTTTGGCGGGTGTCGCAGGAAAGCGTTCGATCCTTGGCGAGGATGGTGGACGATGCGGACTCAGATGCGGCGAGGCGGCTGGCGAGGTTAGACATGGGCGACCTCCTTGGTGGTCGAGAGGATTTCATGGGCAAAGCCGAGCTCGACGGCGCGCTCGGCCGAAAGGTAGGTGTCTTTTGCAGTGAGGGACTGGATGCGCTTGGGCGTGAGGCCGCTGCGGTCCGAGAGGATTTGCGTGAGGGTCTTGCGGGTCTGCATGAGACGCCGGCTGGTTTCCTGCAGCGCAAGTGCCGAGCCGCCTGCCCCCTGGGGGATCAGCGGGTCGTGAATCATGAGCTCTGCATGGGGCGCCATACGGCGATCGTCGCCGCCCATAAAGATCACGGCGCCCATGGACGCGGCGAATTCCAGGCAGACGGTGCGGATGGGGCACGATGCGAGGCGCATGGCGTCATAGATCGCAAGACCCGATCGCACGCTTCCGCCGGCGCTGGCGACAAATATGGTGATGGGGCGGCTGGGGTCGGTGGCATCGAGCAGGCGGATCTGCTGGCATAGGTCGTGGGCCATCGGGGTTTCGATGTTTCCCATGACGGAGAGCTCGCGACGGGCGAGCATCTCATCGTAAATGCTGGTGAGCGTGATACCTCGGGCGGATTCACGCATGGTGAGGGGGCTGATGATGGGGGAATGATTGGTGTCCATGAGGACTCCTTTCTGTTGGTTGTGTTGTGGAATAGGATTGTTGCCCGCGGAGGGGCTGGCGGGCTACAGGGTTCGTCCGAGCCTGAGATCGAGCTCGGTTGTGGGGCAGGCTGCCTGCTCGTGCGGCTCGCAAGCGCCAAGGGCTCCAAAGCGATAGAGCGTTGCGGCGGGCGTGGTGTAGGCGAGCCGCAGCTGATGCTCGACAGGGGCACATCCGTCATTTTTGTAATGAGCCGCGTAGTACTGCGCGATGCTGGCGTTCATCTCGCTGCCATTGCGATGGCGCTCAAACTGGCGTCTGCAGGTCTCGATGATCTTTGCTACCGACTTGGGTGCCGTCGCGGGAACAAGGGCGAGATAGCCCTCAAATAGCTCGTTGATGCTCAGGAGGCACAGCAGGTCGATCAGCGTCCTTATGGCTGCTCCCTCGGCGGAAAAGTGCGCGGTCATGCGGTTATATCGGTTGCGGTCGACGATGGCCGCATGGGGTCTTGGAGTTTTCTGCCCCGTGGTCCCGGGCTTTTGCCGCGCCTGTGTATTGAGCTCGACGTTGCAGCGCTTGAGGCCGTCCAACGGAAGGAACAGTGCGGTGCGCAGGGTGTTCCGCTTGCTTTCGAGTTCATGACGCTCGTCGGGTTCCCATTCGAGCTTGAGTTTCGTGTCGAGCGCCGTAAGCATATGGGCTAGGCGGCCTACGGTAAGAACGTACGAATCGTTGTCGCGTTTTGGGGCATAGGGGTCTGTCAGCTTGCGAATGTCGGGGTCGCCCATGATCTTTGTGCAGCGCTTCAGCAGTTGAGGGTGGTCGGCCAAGATCGTCGCGAGCGGTAGCGACGCGTAGTTCTTGATGGTCGCGGCGGCAAAGGCGGCGTCATATTCGTTTGCATATGCTCGCTCAATGCGGGCATCCAGAATGCTTTTCTTATCGCCGTCTTCAGCGTGGTGGTTTGCCATAGCTTCTCCAATCGGTTGATGTTCGTGCTGTTTGTTGATGTGTTGGTTGTCGTGAGTGATGTGCTTGCCGTGGGTGATGTGCTGACGTTGGGGTGCTATGCGGTTTTCAATGAGCCCGTGAGGCAGTTGCTGCAGGGGCGGGATGGAACGGCCCATGCAAGGCGGAAGGCATCGTGCTCAAAATCGAGACAGCAATGCCCTGGGTGCCTCACATGTGGCAGTTACCTCATTAAGTTGTCATTGCGTTTGGGGCTGTACTTTGCCGATCTTCTTTCTCTTACACGCTAAAACTCAAACTTCATATGCTCGATCTACTCAAAACCGCAACGGCGGTCTTTTATCAACTTATATGTCGGAACGCGTCTTTGCAAGTACTTTTTTGCGTTTGTTTCAAATGGGGTGGTTTTGCAACCGTCATGCGCGCGCTGTGCGAACGTGCCCCGGCTCGGATAAGATAGTGCGCGATAAAAACGATGCAAGGAGGCACATATGGCAATTAAAGCGATCGCGATGGATATCGACGGTACGCTCACCAACGACCAGAAAGTGATTAGCCCGCGTACGCGCGAGAAGCTGCTTGCGGCGCAGGAGTCGGGCATTAAGCTCATTTTGGCTTCGGGCCGTCCCGCATGGGGGCTGCACGCCTTGGCGCAGGAGCTCGATCTTCAAAACCATGACGGTCTGCTAGTTGCCTTTAACGGCGCGCATGTGGTCGACGCTCAGACCGACGAGGTGCTGTTCGATCAGGCTATGCCTGCCGACGAATTGCATCGCCTGATTGATCACCTGCGTAATTTTGACGTGATTCCTATGATTTCGCTCGGTCGTGATTTGCACGTCGAGGACTCGTACCATTGCATGATCACGCTGCCTGACGGCTCGCAGAAGAATATCGTCAAGTATGAGCGCGATGCGTGCGATCTTAAGATCCGCGAGGTGGAGAGCCTGCATGAGGTTGCTGATGCTTATCCCGTGGACAAGCTGCTGACGGCGGGCGATCCGGCCTACCTGCAGGCGCATTACGAGGAGATGTATGCGCCCTTTACCCAGACGCTTTCGGGCATGTTTACGGCCGACTGGTACTTTGAGTACACAGCGCCCGGTATCGACAAGGCCCGCGCGCTCGAGGGTGCCCTGCCCAAGCTCGGCATCGATGCCAGCGAGGTCGTATCGTTTGGCGACGGCCAGAACGACAAGTCTATGATTGAGTGGGCCGGCACCGGTGTTGCCATGGGAAACGCCGTCGATGAGGTTAAGGCTGTGGCCCAGATGGTGACCACCAATAACAACGAAGATGGTATTGCGGTGGCGCTGGATAAGCTGCTGGGCTAGAATCGCCGATTAATGCATGATTCGGGCGCCTGCTCGCGGGCGTCCTTTTGTTAGGGAGGGTGCCGTGTCCGCATTTCCGTTCGACGCCGTTATCTTTGACATGGACGGCGTCATTGTCGATACCGAGTATTACTACTTGGGCGAGACTGCCGCGTTTGCCAAGGAGCTGGGGCTTAATCTGACTCAAGAGGAGTTGAATGGGCAGGTCGGTACCTCCCATCAGTTCTTCCTGCATATGCTGGTCGATTGGTTTGAGCGCGCCGGTAAGGGGCATTTCACTGGCGAGGAAGCGTTGGCCCGTTGGGACGAGTGGGCGCATAAACGTCCGCGCGACTATCAGGCTTTGATTAACCCAGGCGCCGTGGATACGATTCGAGAGCTGCCGCGCCGTGGCGTTCGTGTGGCGCTTGCCAGCTCGTCTCCCATGGTTAGCATCGAGGAAGTGCTCAACGCATGCGGGCTGTCGGATGCCTTTGAGTATGTGGTGAGCGGCGAGCAGTTTAAGGAGAGCAAGCCCGAGCCCGACATCTACCTGCATGCGCTGGATCTGCTGGGGCTGCCCGCGAATCGCTGCTGCTGCGTTGAGGACTCGGTGCCTGGCATCACTGCCGGCAAGCGAGCCGGTCTGACAGTCATTGCCAAGCGCGAGGAGCGCTTTGGCTTTAGCCAGGATGCCGCGGACAAGATTATCGACCAGTTGCCGGAGCTGCTCACGCTTTCTTAGGAGCGCGGTAGTTGCGCGTTTTTCGGGTCTGATGAGTAAATACCCGACATTTTGGTGCGACACCTAGCATACTTTAAGGTTGATTTCCGATCTCAGCCGAACACATTGAGCGGATAGGACGTTCCCGCAGCTAGCCGAACGCCCCCGAGGCCCCTCGCGGGCCCCGGGGGCGGCATTTTCCCAGTTGAAGGAACGGTGGAGATGTGTTTCGATGGGTCCGGTGGCCATGCTCCGCCCTCCGTCCGGCACCTCTTCCCAGACTCAGCCGGACGGTCGGTCCGCCTATTCCTTTTTTCCCTTCAGGCTAGGACAGCGGGGCATCGCCCCTCTCTGCGCGCGCCCGCCCTATCAGCCCCGGCGTCAGGTCGAGCTCGCCGAGCGGCACGTCCTCCACGCCGTAGGCGTCCAGCAGCGCCGCCGCGTCGTCCCCGAGCATCGCCCGGAAGGCGCGGGCGGGCGTCGCGAAGCCGAGCGCGCCGCGGGGCTCGGAGTTCACGTGCGACATCGCGAGCGCCAGGTCGGCCGGGGAGAGCCGGTCGAACCTGAGGCCGGCGCCCTTGGGCAGCAGCTTCCTTATCTCGACGTGGTTGCGCTCGCAGGCGCCCTTCTGGTCGCTCCGCCTGGGGTCGCAGTAGAACAGCCTCGTCTCGCCGGGCCCCTCGCCGAGGAGCGCGGCGATCGCGCCCTCGTCGGAGAACTCGGCGCCGTTGTCGGTGAGCACGGCGCGGAACACGCGGCGCGTCCCGTCTGCGCCGAGGACCGCCCGGACGCCCTCCAGGGCGGCCGCGACGCACCCGGAGGTCTTCTCCCCGAGCAGGAGCGCCAGCTGGAGCCTGCTGGGGCGGTGGAGCAGCGTGAGCAGGCAGGCCGAATCCTCCCGGGCGCCCTCGACGGTGTCCATCTCCCAGGCCGCGGCGCACGCGTCCTCCCCGAGGGCGAGGAACGCGGCATACGACCTGCGGGCGGAGTGGCGCGTGGCCGCCCGCCCGGCGGCGCGCTTCCTCGGCCTGTAGCCGACCTTCCGCCTGAGCTCCATGTTCGTCATGCCGTCGTAGCCCGCCGAGACCCAGCGGTAGATGGTCGAGGGAGACAGGTCCCCCGGCCCGCCGTTGCGCGCCGCCATCTGCTCGGGCGACAGCCCCCGGCGCAGGCAGTCCCTGATGGCCTCCAGCCTCGCCGCCGCGGCGGGCTCGTCGGCGTCGATCCCGCGCCTGGACGAGACGAGCACCGAGTCCGCGCACAGCTGCGCGGCGCGGGCGTCGTAGAAGACGTGCGGGCGGCGCTTGCAGCCCAGC
>CAJLLB010000012.1 GCA_905207425.1 uncultured Collinsella sp. | reverse complement strand
CGAGCGGCTTGCCGTAATCCCAATACATCCAATCGGGACTTTGATTATGCTCCTATTCGCAGCCAAATATCGACCGCTTACCGAAATTATTTGCAGAATTCGTAAAATAACTGCACGAAATCGGTTTCGAGCTATTGACGAGCCGAAACAACTTTCTAATACAGGCCCGCCTCGCGAATGGCCTCGACAGCCAAAGCGATCTGGTCGGGCGGCAAGACCAGCGCCATGCGCACGTGCCCCTCGCCCGAAGGACCAAAGCTCGCGCCCGGCGTCACCACAACGCCGGCCTTCTCCATAAGCTCCTCGCAAAACGCCATGGAATCGGTGCGACCACCGGGAAGCTTGGCCCACACGAACATAGAGCCATGCGCGTTGGGACGCTCCCAGCCCAGGCCCTCAAGACCGTCGCACAGGGCATCGCGGCGCTCCTGGTACTTCAGACGCTGCGCCTCGACCTCATCGCGCGGACCGTTCAGACAGGCGATAGCAGCCTTCTGGATCGGGAAGAACATACCAAAGTCGATTTGGCTGCGCAGCTTGGCAAAGGCCGAGACCACGTCCTCGCGGCCGACCAAAAAGCCGATACGCGCACCGGTGACGTTAAACGACTTGGAGAGCGAGAAGAACTCAACGCCCACCTCGAGCGCACCGGGATACTGCAAGAAGCTTCCGCCCGGTTCGCCGTCGAACACGATGTCGGAGTACGCGTTGTCGTGAACAATCAGTAGATCGTGCTCACGCGCGAAGGCGATAATCTCCTCGTAGACCTCGGGCGTACCCACCGAGCCGACCGGGTTCGCGGGCAACGAAACGATCATGTACTTGGCGCGATCGGCCACCTCGGGATCGATGCCCGCCACATAGGGCAGGTAATTGTGCTCGGCAACCAGCGGATAGTACTCGAGCTTGGCATCGGCGATCTTCGCACCCGCCTCAAAGACCGGGTAGCACGGATCGGGAACTAGAATGGTGTCACCCGGATCGAGCAGAGCCAGGCCCAAATGACCCACGCCCTCCTGCGTGCCGTTGCACGACTGCACCATGGACGACGTAATGCCCGAAACGCCAAAGCGACGCTCGTAGTAATCGCACACGGCTTGCTTAAGCTCAGGCAGGTCGCGCAGGGCGTACTTCCACATCTCGGGATCTTGGGCCGCCTGCGTGAGCGCCTCGACCACGTGGTCGTACGGCTTAAAGTCGGGCGTGCCCACGCTCATGTTGTAAATGGTCTTGCCCTGAGCCTTCAGCGCGAGAAGCTTGTTGTTGAGCGAGGCGAAGACCTCCGCGCCAAAGCGGTCGAGACGCTGCGATGCCTGCATGGTGCCACCTTTCGATATGAAAAACGCGGCGCTCTGACAAGAGCGCCGCGCGATACGGGCCATCAGATTGCAAAAGTGTAACGCTTGCAACCCCCGTATTGGTTCAATTTAGCCAACCTTAGTCAACTGCATCGAGCGCGTCGATCTGCGCAAGCCACAGATGCGAGCTGGCGTCACTCGGCATACGCCAATCACCGCGCGGGCTGAGTGTCACCGAGCCCACCTTGGGACCATCAGGCAGACAGCTGCGCTTAAACTGCTGGGCAAAGAAGCGACGGTAGAACGTACGCAACCACGTGTGAACGGTCTTGGCGTCGTAGACGCCCTCAAAGCTCTTGAGCGCCATGCGGTAGATCTTGCCCGGCTCAAAGCCAAAACGCAGCAGGTAATAGAGGAAGTAATCGTGCAGCTCGTACGGCCCCACCAAATCCTCGGTCTTCTGCGCAATCTCGCCATCGCCCGTGGGCGGCAGAAGCTCGGGGGACACTGGCGTATCGAGGATATCGAGCAGGACCTCGGCAATGCGCCCACCAAAGACATCGGCCGCATAGCGCACCAGATGGCGCACAAGCGTCTTGGGCACGCTCGCGTTGACGGCGTACATGCTCATGTGGTCGCCGTTATAGGTAGCCCAGCCGAGCGCCAGCTCCGACAGATCGCCCGTGCCGATGACAAAACCGCCAGCCTGGTTGGCCAGATCCATCAAAATCTGCGTACGCTCGCGCGCCTGGCTGTTCTCGTAGGTCACGTCCTGCACGGCCGGATCGTGCTCAATGTCCTTGAAGTGCTGTTCCACAGCCGCGTGGATCGAAACCTCGCGGAAGCTCACACCCAGGTCGCGGGCGAGCGACTCGGCATTCGACTTGGTGCGATGCGTCGTGCCAAAGCCGGGCATGGACACGGCCGTGATACCGGTGCGCGGCAGCCCCAGTGCATCGAAGGCGCGAACCGTCACGAGCAGCGCCAGCGTGGAGTCCAGGCCGCCTGAAAGACCGATGACTGCGGCCGTGGTACCCGTATGGGCAAGGCGGGTCTTGAGGCCCGCGGTCTGCAGGTCGAGGATGGTCTTGCAGCGCTCAGCCAGGTCACCATGGTCGGCAGGCACGAAGGGCGCGCGGGGGAAGACACGGTCGATGTCGAGCGCATCGCGCAGGACAGGCTCGTCTGCCAGCACGCCCTCAAACGAAAACTCAACGGTTGTGGCCTCCGGCGCATCGTCCGTGCGCGTCCACGTCGTCGAGCGGCGGCGTTCGGCAACCAGACGGTCAAGGTCAACATCGGCGACGGCCATATCGCAGGTAAGGAGCTTCGTTGCCGCCAGCTTAGAGCCGTTTTCGTAGACGAGGTTCTCGCCCGCAAAGACCATATCGGTCGTGGACTCGCCCTCGCTCGCGTCTGCATAGGCATAGGCACAGTACAGGCGCGCGCTCTGATTGGAGATGAGGCTGCGGCGATAGTCTGCCTTACCGATAATCTCGTCCGAGGCCGACGGGTTGAGGATCACCGTCGCACCGGCAAGCGCCATCTCGGTCGAAGGGGGCGCCGGCACCCACAGATCCTCGCAGACCTCAACGCCCAGCACCATATCCTCGGCACCTTCATCACAGCAGCGGTAGAGAAGCCCCGAACCCAGCGGAACCGGACCCTGACCGGCAAACTCGACCCACACAGGATCCGCAGGCGCCGGAGCAAACCAGCGGCGCTCATAGAACTCGCCATAGTTGGGCAGATGCTTCTTGGCCGTGAGGCCCAAAAGCTCGCCCGCGCAGCACACGGCGGCGCAGTTGTAGATATTCTCGGCAACTGCAACGGGAAGGCCGATGGTAAAGACAATCGGCAGCTCGCGGGTTTCATCGAGAATATGTGCCAGTGCGGACTCGCAGGCATGCAGTAATGTGCGGTTATGGAACAGATCGGCTGCGGTATAGCCAGTCAGGTTAAGCTCGGGCAACACCAGCGCGCGAACGCCGCGCTCGGCAGCATCGCGAACAGCCGCCAGCGCAACCTCGGCATTGCCCTCGACATCGGCAACGCGAATCCGCGGCGAAGCCGCCGCCACACGCAAAAAGTCATCGTTCTTATTAGCCGAAACGCAGCATTGCCTTGTTGATCTGGACACTGGAGGCCCCTTCTACCCTGAGATTCAGTCTAACGGACGTTCACATATCTCTAACTAGCCAAAGCAACCTCCCAGTTTACTGAGAGGCCAACCTGTGCTAAGAGCATGTATTTCAAAAATATCTTTAATTAAAAAAGGAGAAATCGATAATCGACTTCTCCTTTAAGCGAGGCGAGTAAATTCCGAAACTAATGGCAGAATTTATCCATGTAGTCCTCAAAGTCGAACACTTCCACCACGACGCCCTCTTCCTGAAACTCTTTCAGTTGCTCCAAGAGATCTTTGTTAATAACGTCCATGCAGAAACCTCCTCTATCTAATTAATTGTAGTATATCTGCTTTCATGCAATTATCAACCAACTTGTTTAATTGCTCCTCGTTTGCCGATAGTCCCTCTTTTTTCAAAATGTCGCGCACCTCGTTCTTAGTAATCGGCTTTTCAAACAACGAAAGCAAAGCGAACGAAAAATCATTAACCGCACACATTCTATGGGTGGCACAACTCAGCAGTACTCTTAACCCCTCTTTTGAGCGTCCGACTTCTTTCACAAACGAACTTTTAACCAATTGAAAACCATTATCGTGCATTACATAATCGGCATCGATATTTGTATTCAGCAATCCATAATGCAACAGTTCTTCTATCGCCCTTGTCAGCTCGAGGTCGCCCTGATCAAGGATAAGAGAAATGCTACAATCGGCCTCCAATAAACGGGCCAACTTAAGGTATACCAACTGGGAAACAGCATAGACATGATGGTATTCAGAATTATAGATGTAGGCAAATGGCTCAACGAGCACGACAGAGGTCTTGGAATCCAGCCAGATTCGATCAGCTGGATTTAGACTAGTTAGCCGTCGCTTTACTTTGGTCAAATGTCCCTTATACCTGACAGCGTGAATAGAATCTAGGATCCAGGTCACCTCTGAAATATGAAGCCGCTGGGGCAAGTCAATTGTGTCGCTACCGTTTATGACCTCTTGCATATAAAAATCAATATGATGCTCATCAGATAAGGATTTTGCTTCATTTAAAGTTAAACCAGTGCCTGAAACATAATCCACTTCGAGGCGCAAATCCTCATATTGGGACTTCGGCATTACAGAGACACCATACTTATCGGGATGATTCCAAACATCCGACCCCATAACGAGACCAAAATTCGTAAATCCTCTCGTGGAATATGGAACACCACATACCTGTTTTGAATAATTCAAAACATTCTCTGTATAAGCTAAGGTGTTCAGAGCCTCTTCTTTAGTTTCGGTCGGAAAGCCAATCATAAAGAATAGATGAACAGGAATACCCGCATTGAGACAATCATGGATATTGCGATCAATCCAATCAACTCTCGTGTTCTTCTTCATTAGATCAAGAACTCTTTGGTTGTATGACTCGAGGCCAAACTGAATCTGCCTACATCCACTTTGGTATATCTTGTTGAAAACGTCTGTACTTAGGGTTGGAGAGAACCTCGTTTCTCCATGCCAGAAAAACGTTTTTCCCGATGCGTTTATTTCATCCGCGAGTTGCTCCATTCTTTTGCCTTCGAATGTTTCATCCACAAAAGAGAAAACTCTCGTGCCGTATTTTTCATTTAACCGACACATTATTTCAAATACTCTCGATATAGGCATCTTTCGGTAACAACCACCGGTAGCACCGGGAATGGTGCAGAAGGCGCAATGATTAAAACACTGCCTAGAGGAATAAACCGGCAATATTAACTCAGGCATGAAGTATTTAGAAAGGGCGAAGCCATCGAAATCGGGAACCGTATCGTTGATAAATGTTTGCTCAATCCGATGGTTTTTATATATCTTCCCACCTTTAGCATGGCAAAGGTTTGGAACACAGTCGAGATTGTCATCACCAGAGTCAAGAGCCTCAAGAAGACGTGCAAGCGGCTCTTCGCCGTCATACATCATTATCGAATCAATGTATTCAAAAAAGGGATGCCATTCTTTCATGCAGTCATCTGCTAAACGAGTAATGTAATTGCCGCCCAATGAGACGTGTTTAACAGATGGACATTCTTCTTTAATCAGTTTCACTAACGTAACTGCAGAAATCAATTGGAAACAGCCGCTCACCGAAATCCCAATAAACTCGATTTTTTCCCTCTGAATACGCTTAAGAAAGGCAGTTTCATAGAAGGAAATAAACGGATTATGCAAGGTATCCGCAAGCGATTTCATTATTTCTGGTGTCGAATAATAATCATAGGGCAGATCTATGGAGTTGAACGTGTATTTAACTCCATATGAGACGTGATTTATGATATAGAGTGCATTTCTAAAAATGTTTTCAGCATATTGTCTTTCTTTTAGATTAAAGTATCTCTTCGATCTGAAAATATCTTTTGCCTCGTCAACATTAAGTGCTGACTTTTGTATCAACTCGATTGTTAATTGAACATTCGAACTAAACGAATCCTTTGATTCCCGATACCTTTTACAGCACTCTTCGACATGTCTAAAAGATAGGAGGTCATCGTAAAATTCCACGTTTAAGTCAACGATGTCAACTTTATATTGTTCAACCTCTTGAAGATATGACTTCAAAACAGGCAAGGCAAGATACGGCCCCACTGGACTCCATCCTGGGGGAAATACTAAAAGCGTTTTAGGCATATCAACGTCACATCTTTCGCAAATAATTCAATTGAAACACAACTACCATCATAATTGAAAATACACCAAGTCCTGTAACGAGAATTGAGAACATCGCGATGCTCGTGAACAGCGAAACAAGGAGTGTTGAAATAACAACAGCAACCGATTGCAAAGACTCCCTAATTGAAAACAGGCTTATCGATTCAGATTCGTCTCTCGCCAAATCCTGCAGCGATGTTATGAGAAGCACATCTTGAATGGCGTTTCCGGCACCGACGATAAAAAGGAAAATAAACGATATTCCAGACGCATAGCGATAGCCAAACGCCAGATACGCACCGAGCGCAAGATACGTCACAAAACAATATGATTTAATGCAATCGGAACCATTAATTAAACGACCATATATTGTATTTCCGAACAACAGTCCGATTGTAAGACTACTCTGAAGGAATCCGTATTGTATCGATGACGAGTCAAATTGCAATTGCGCAATAGCTGGCAAAAGAGAATTCAGAGAGCCGAATGCCACGCCACTAGAAATATCGATTAATAGGAAACCAATTGCCAAGTGCTTCGCGCTAAGATCACTAAATGCAGTCCTGTTTTTTTCATTTTTGCTTATCCCCTCTTTATCATTAACCTCGATAACCGACGGAACATCTCGCAGCAACCAGAACGACGCGGCAAAAGAAAGCGCGTCTAATGCAAGAACAGCCTCCGCCCCAAATTGAGCGACAACAAAACCGCCGGCAACTGGCCCCAGAACCATCATCAAATTCTGCAGAAACCCAAACGAATTATTAATTACGTCGCGATTGATACTATTCGTATTGGCTCTTAACAACGAGTAAAAGCAGGGCATTTCAACCGTTCGGCAAAGCGATACCGCGCACGTAATAGCAAACATACTCCATTTACTATCAACAAAAATATAGCAAACGAATAATCCCGCGCGAATTAAGTCTGCCAATCTCATGGCCTGCAGCGTCCCGATACCCATCTTCTGAGGCAGCTGCGCGAGCGCAACTGAAAACAGAGAGGGGGCAAATCTACAGCAGACCATCAAAGCAGTTGCAGAAACATCGTGAGTTACCTCGTAAATCAGCATTGGCAAAGCAATATTCGCACACCAATTGCCTATTTCGCTTATCCCTCTAGCAATATATAGGACCCGAACCGGACGGCTAGCTCTCAATACCGTGAACATCACGATTAACCTCGTATTTCAGGCCTCGCTCATCCCTTAATAGGAATCCATAATCAACCAAGTACCGCCTCAACACGGCATAATCAGGATAGAGCTGTGACAGCACACGATTAACCTGAAGCTCCGTATAACTTGTATTTAATTCAAAGAAAGAGACGGCCCATAGCAGCATGATTCTTTTATAGCTTTCCTTTTTTGGAATTGAAACCAGCTCGCCATTCTTGAGAAATCGTTTTTTAAAGTCTATTAGCTCATCCATTCACATCCTCCATTTCATACGCATCTAATACTAAAAATGCATACGCTTTAGGTCATCGCATTCGGCTTCTATATTCGAACTAAACTCGAACTAATCTAAATGATTTGCTCAAACACTCTTCGAAAGCTCGTTTTTCACTTTGAGTAAAATGCCCTTCCCAGTCAGTCCACGAACAGGAAGGCAACTCACAACGAGCGGAGTCGAAGCCCTCTGCCGTCGGTCGTTCAAAATGCACGATAACCTTTTCGATATCCCCATCTGCTATCAGGTCAGAATGAACGACCTCGGTACCGTCTTCGAATGTCATATACGGGTACATCACGTAAACCACCTCACAATCGTAAATCCAGTTTAGCATCAAGCTATTGCACCAAAGACAGCAAGCCCCCCTTGATGAGTTGATGGTATCTGTTAAATGTCACGTACGATTCACATCTGGTGGGTACCCTGATGGCTACATGAAACGAAGCAGATTTACACCGGGAGGACCCCGTATGACAACCAAGTACACCGACGCGCCGCGCACGCGCGTCATGACACCGGCCGCGCTCAACAACGGCGTGCACGAGAACCATTCCATCGGACAGACCATGGCCATCGCGCCCAAAAAGGGCCTGTTTGACGACATTTCCATTCCCCAGATCATCGCCGGCGCCGCAGCTGCCGCCACGAGCGTCGCACTTGCCTCCAAGATTGGTATCGCTGGTTCAGTAATTGGCGCCGCCGTGAGCTCGGTCATCACCGTTGTGTCATCGCAGGTCTACCGCCACTTTATCTCTGCCAGCGCCGAAGCCATCAAAGGTACGCACGCCGCCGTCGACTACCCCGCCGGCGCCTACGAGCCCGTTGAGTTTAATGCCGAGGAGCACCTGGGCGGCGCCGCGACTACGCAGGAGATGCGCCAGATTGCGGGGCGCGCGACCACGGCGCGCGTTGCTCCCGACAGCCTGCGCGCCAAGGCGGCGGCAGAGCGCAGTCAGACGCAAAAGAAGGTCATCGTCTTCTCGATCGCCATCGCCATCGCCGCGGTCATCGCCTGCACCGGCGCCATCCTTATCACCACCGCCGGTGAGGGTCTGGGCGAGCGTCCCGAGCCGATTCTGTCGTCGCGCACGACCGAGCACGACGCGGATAGCACTGGTCAATCGCAAAGCCAGCAGGCACAGGCGGACGGCACGCAAGACAGTTCTACCTCTGCCGATTCGTCCTCGAACACCCAAAACCAATCGCAGAGTGCCAATTCCTCTACGAACAGCAGCGGCACGCAATCCGGCACGACCGACTCAAGCCAAACGACTGATGGCTCTCAGTCGAGCACGGGCGACCAGGCGAGCGGCAATACATCGGGCACGGGATCTACCGACAGCAGCAACACCAACAGCTCGAACAGCTCGAGCGGCACCGCGTCCGACACGGCATCTGACAGCTCGAGCCAAGGCACGGCATCGGGCAACTAAGCACGTTTGCCTCTCATAGATAACCGACCTGCATAACGGGCGCGAACCGGCAAACGGTCGCGCCCGTTTGCCTTGGGCGCCGAGGTAGCAAGCCCCGCACGATGGTAAGATGCTTTGGTGTGTAAAGAGGAGATTTGCCATGAGCAAGACAATAGTTACGCCCACGCTATCGCTGGGCAACCACATCTATCTGTATCGTCTGCTGCGCGACGCGATTGGGTGCGGCAAGCAAACGTTTATGACGCAGGTCGAGGAGGCGCTCGCCGCCGGCGACATGACCGCTTATGACCTGGGCTTCGAGTCCACGCGCGAGCTGCTCGAGGAGCTCGACGACTGCATTAGACTGACCGTCTTTAAGGGCGGTCGCCTGTATGCCACCGTCATCGCCAACGATACCTGGGATGCCGCCCTTGCCAAGGGCGAGGACAAGCCCAAGGCAGCCAAGGGAGCCAAGCAGTCCTACAAAAAGAAAAAGCGCGGCGAGAAGGACCTCAAGGCCGTGCGCCCTAAGCACGTTAAGCGTCCCGAGCCCGAAGCCATGGTTGAAGCCGCGCCGGAACCCGAGCCCGAGGCAGAGATCGAAGTCGCTATTGAGGTAACAGCAGAAGCCGAAACCGAAATCGCCGCCACGACCGATTCCAAAGTCATATCCGAGCAGGAAGCCACTGCGGAGCTCGACGAGGCTCCCAAGTCGACAACCGAAGAAGCCGCTGACCAGCCTGAGACGCCTGCGTTCCAAAACAGCGATGTCTTTGGCGACGAGGCTGAGGACGATCAGTCCGACGAGCCCGCCGATCAAGGCGCTACCGAGTCGGCGCCGGAGCCCGAGACGCCGCAGCCCGCCATCTCGCTCACGGTCGTCTATGATCCCGAGAACGCCAACGCCGGCATCACCACCATGGCATCCACGCCCATCGAGGCAAAGCCGAGCGTCGAGAACGAGAACGCGACGCAGGTTGAGGTTGAAACTGCAGCTGCAGACGCGCCCGTCACCGTGGAGCCCGCAGATTCCACGATCAAACCGGACTCGACGCCAGAGCCCGCACCCGTCATCAAGTCCGTGCCCACCGCTGCTTGCGACCAAATTCCCGCACCGGCACCGGCTCCGGCACCCGCAGCAGCCCCAACCCCCGCACCTGCAGCGCCCGCCATCCCCAAGGACTTCCCCGTCGATTTCACAACCGAGATCTTCTGCCCCGGCCCGCTTCTGCACCAGCTGTCAACCTATCTCCCCTACGGCGCCGACACCCTCGGCATCGTCGGCGAGTACTACTGGATCGCCCGCGAGCGCGGTACCATCGAGGTCGCGCGAAACCGCGCAAGCTTCCCCCTGCGTTACACGCAGGCCGGCGAGCGCCGCGAAGTCACCGTGCGCATCCGCCGCAACACCACCGGCGGTCTCGGAGCCGCCTGGGCCATCGACAAGGTCGAAGCCCCGGTCGAGTAAAAAACGGCCTCGGATAGCCAATTGACCATCCGAGGCCGTTTGAATTCAGGCCTTTTAGTTGTCATCGGTGCATATAGACACCAGAGAAGCAAGCTCATCCTCAAGTTGCGGAGCAAAGTATCTAAAAGAAACCTGCGCTCCAGTCGGTATCGACTCAATCATATTCGCAGCATTATCTGAAACTCGGTACGATGCAGTTTCACCTGTCTTCAAATCCTCTATTGAACAGACAGAGTCTTCAGCATCAATCGACCTAAGCACGCCTTTTCCTTGTAACATCACATCGGCATGCCCGCCAGCTATTTCTAATGAACCTGAGTCTGTCGCAGTCACTTCTCCGGAACCTCCGCGCGATATCTCTTCCTTTGTTGAACAGCCCACCAATGAAGCCATCAGCACCAAAGACAGAGCTAGACGAATCGCCCTACTTCGAAAAAGTCGTTCCATAAGTCCACGCATAATAGCTCTGATCATACTTCAGGAAGGATAAAGATGAATTCCAGCCGTCCGCTATGCCAATCATCTGCCTTGTCTCTCCAGTTTTCTTACCAGTAAGTGTGGCGTAAGCCTCCGCTGTTACAGAATGGGCTGATCCGTTGTACAAACTCGCATGTAAAACATTCGGTCTATTAGAGTTAATCTCATTTTGAATGCTCGCGACAGCCGGAGAGGAGACAGTGCGGGCGATAAGAGTACTTCCTCTGCTTGCGCAGTAATTTGTAAACCCCGTTGCACAGGTTGATATCGGCGTTCCACCCAAAACAACGCCGGGAACAGTCTGTTCTTCATCGGAAAGAGCATGGGTATTGGTGTAATTCCATATCTGCATATATTGCGAAGGGTCGCTATATAAATTGGCAATGCCATACAGTTCCGCAACGTTCGAAAAAGCTGTCACCATACAAGCATAGTGGGCGGTAAGCCTCTTAATCTCGCTTTCATCATATGACATAAACTGAGAAATGGAACGAAATCCAGATACTGTGTAATCCTGCATTTGAGTTGCGTAAATTACAACATCGTTCCAGCTTGAGGGTTTATTCGATAAAACGACAGGCCGTCCTTCTATGGAAACAGCCGGGATTGTTCTTCCGCAATTTGTTGTTATTGAACCGTCCAAAGATTGCACGCCGAATTCGAATGGATTGATCATTACGACTGGGTTATTGAACGAATAAGACTCGACACCAAGATCTCCTCCCCGATCCATAGGGCTGACTAAGCCGTCTCCAAAACGATATCCCGTAAGTATTTCATCATCTGAAGCATCTAAAACCAAATAGCCCGCGGCTCTATTGGATGTCACAACCGGAACAATGTAACCAAGCGGGGACCCATCAACATCTACAAAAGGAATAGGGTCAGAAGGCGTATACGAATAGCCGAGGAGTCCCTTTATATATTTATCGGCAAGCTCTTGCGCAATTTCAGAAGTAAATTGTATCTGCTCACCATCAATATTGCCCGTCGAAGCAAAAACCTCTTTCGGACGTGCGGCTAAGGCGACAATTGAAGACGCGACAAGTTGCAGAAAACGACGACGCGAAAGCATATGTTCTTCTTTCTAGAGAAGCGACTTATAAGGTACTCCTATTCTATAATCTTTTTTTAACGTTACAGCACTGGTTATATTTCAATTCGATTTGCTTATGTCCTTGCAACCCAATGCGTCTTTACGTTTTAAACGGAATTAGAAAATCACTCATAGCAAAAACGGGCTTTAATCCCAAAGAGATGACTTTGATTATGAATCAAACCAGCAGCCAGGGCATAGCTGCAGTGCAATCGCTACAAGAAAGGCCGCCCTTGGTGGCGGCCTTTCTACTTGCTACTAGTCACGCGTCAGCTTGCGGTGGATACGATGCGGCTGGGCTGCGTCCTCGCCCAGGCGCTCGATTCGGTTGGCCTGATAGGCCTCGAAGTTGCCCTCGAACCAATACCAGTTGCCCGGATTCTCATCGGTGCCCTCCCACGCCAGAATGTGCGTGGCGACGCGGTCCAGGAACATACGGTCGTGGCTAATGACCACCGAGCAGCCCGGGAACTCGAGCAGCGCCGCTTCGAGCGAGGACAGCGTCTCGACGTCGAGGTCGTTCGTGGGCTCGTCGAGGAGCAGCAGGTTACCGCCCTGCTTGAGCGTGAGCGCCAGGTTCAGACGGTTGCGCTCGCCGCCGGAGAGCACGCCAGCGCGCTTCTGCTGGTCCTGGCCCTTAAAGCCAAAGCTCGCCACATAAGCGCGGCTCGGAACCTCGGTCTCGCCGACCATCATGTGGTCCAGGCCGTCCGAGACGACCTCCCATAGGTTCTTGTCGGGGTCGATGCCGGAACGGTTCTGGTCGACGTAAGAGATCTTGACGGTCTCGCCCACCTCGAGCTCGCCCGAAGTCAGCGGCTCCAGACCCACAATCGTCTTGAAGAGCGTAGTCTTGCCCACGCCGTTGGGACCGATCACGCCCACGATGCCGTTGCGCGGCAGGGTGAACGAAAGGTCATCGATGAGCACGCGGCCATCGAACTCCTTGTGCAGATGATGGGCCTCGAGCACCTTGTTGCCCAAACGCGGGCCCACAGGGATGCGGATGTCGGTCCAGTCGAGCTTCTGGCTTGCGCGGGCCTCGGCCTCCATCTCCTCGTAGCGAGCCAGACGGGCCTTGTTCTTTGCCTGGCGAGCCTTGGGCGAGCTGCGTACCCACTCGAGCTCGGCCTCCATGCGCTTGGCGAGCTTGGCGTCACGGTTGCCCTGTGCCTCGATACGCGCGGCCTTGGTCTCCAGATACGTTGAGTAGTTGCCCTTGTAGGGATAAAGGTGGCCACGGTCGACCTCGCAGATCCACTCGGCAACGTTATCCAAGAAGTAGCGGTCGTGCGTAACGGCAAGCACCGCGCCCTGGTAGTTGTGCAGGAAGTGCTCGAGCCACAGGATCGACTCGGCGTCCAGGTGGTTCGTGGGCTCGTCGAGCAGCAGCAGGTCGGGAGCCTCGAGCAGCAGCTTGCACAGGGCCACGCGGCGGCGCTCGCCGCCGGAAAGTACGTTGACCGGCATGTCGGAATCGGGCAGCTGCAGGGCGTCCATGGCCTGGCCGAGCTTGGAATCGATATCCCAGCCGTCGGCGGCGTCGATCTCGTCCTGGAGCTTGCCCATCTCGGCCATGAGGGCGTCCATGTCGCAATCCGGGTCGCACATCTCCTCGCCGATCTTATTGAAGCGATCGACCTTGGCGATCATATCGCCAAACGCCATGCGCACGTTCTCGATGACGGTCTTGTCGTCATCGAGCGGCGGCTCCTGCTGCAGGATGCCCACAGTGTAGCCGGGGGTGAGCCTGGCATCGCCGTTGGAGACCTCCTCGATGCCGGCCATGATCTTGAGCAGGGTCGACTTGCCCATGCCGTTGGGACCCACAACGCCGATCTTGGCACCGGGGTAGAAGCTCAGGGTCACGTCGTCAAGGATCACCTTGTCGCCATGGGCCTTGCGAGCCTGATACATCTGGTAGATAAACTCCGCCATATGCCTGTTTTATCCTTTCTACCTGCTGTTTTCCTATTCTTGTTTCGCTTTAGTGGAAACGAAATGGAAAAACCAGCTCTGAAACGTAACGAAATAGGGGCATGGTTGCCCATACCCCCTAATACTACCTGGGAAAAGTTCCCCCGGAACATACTATGAACTGCGTACGCTAGTTTTCCGCAACCTTAGCGAGCGGCTCGCTGCGATTTGCGCCACAGCAGATACGAGTAGACGTAGACGGCTCCAACCGAACCAAACGCCAGAACCGCAATCACCGCGGCGACGACTTCACTCGAAAGCACGCTACCCGCCACGCCCATCACAATCAGGCCAAAGCCCAGAACCATAAAGCAGGCACCGCCAAAGCGCTGCGTACGGCGCCAGTTCTCGGGATTGGCAAGCGCCCAAGGCGTCTTGATACCGAGCGTATAGTTCTGCTTCACACGCGGCAAGTAGTTGCCTGCGCCGATGAACAGCAAACCGACAACACCGGAAATCAGCACGTTAACCGAACCGACCGCCGGCACCACGCCCCAGACCGTAAGCTCTCCCAGCCAGCTTATGGCGCACATGAACAAGGTGAAGGCAATTACGAAGCCCTGATAGAACTTGCCCGAGGTTCGATATGCCTCACCTTTGGGATCGATGCGCGGCACCACGCAGAACATTGCGAGAAGCACCAGAGGCAGCACGCCGAGCGCGGAGGCCATCCAGCTGGGACCCCAACCGTCGACGGCTCCGTTCGCGCCCCAGTGCGTGGGAATCTGCCCAGGCAAGCTCGGCATCACCATGAGGTGCGCTACGACATTGGCGACGCACAGAGCGATCAGCGCAATCCACACACGCCGCGATACCCCCGTGGCGTGAATGCCCTTGTTTTCGTTATTCATCCTTATCACCTTCCGTGTTTGTAAAGCCCATAAACCAACCGATCAAGTCCTGCATGACGGTGGTGTTTAAGCTGTAAACGATGTTTTGGCCATGACGTTCGTCGGTCACCAACCCGGCGTTTTTGAGCGTCGCCAAGTGATGGCTCAGCGACGGCTTACTGATATCGAAATGCTCGGCAAGCTCCCCCGCCGTGCAATTGCCCTCGCGCAGCAACTCCAAAATGCGCCGTCGCGTTGGATCGGCAAGCGCCTTAAAGCCCTCTCCCGGCATAAGACCTCCTCTCATCATCTCTCATGACGCGCACACTATACTCGATATTTAGATGTTTGTCTAATTATCTAATACAGCAGCATCTATAGAACATTCGTTCGTATTTAGCTACAATGGAAGTTAAAGCAGATGGGCCAGCTCCCTCTACCCGAGAAGGAGATGGACTATGAGTATTGACGATGTCCTGACGTTGTTATTGCTTGTAATCGCGGCTGTGGAGCTCGGCATCCACATTGGAGGTCGAGTGAAATAGCCGCCCCCGCGTAATGCAAAGACGGCCACTTCTCACGCCATAAACGTGTTTCGGAGTTGGCCAACCCGCTGCAACGGGTGCCATCTGCTTCAATCTTATGCGAATCCCGATCCCATTTCAACAAGCCCAAGGGCTCAAATGGAATCGCAATAATACCTATAATGGCGATAGCTAAAACACGACCGACTCCCCATCGGAGGATATCTATGACCGAAACCACAGCCGCAGCCGCCATCGAGACACGCGACACCAAGCTCGAGATTATCATGGGCCGCGAGGCACTCGATAAGCTCGCCGATGCTACAGTGCTGGTGCTCGGCTGCGGAGGCGTGGGCTCCAACTGCTGCGAGGCACTCGCCCGCGGCGGCATCGGTCATTTCGTCATTCTGGATAAGGACATCATCGCGCCCAGCAATATCAACCGTCAGGCCATCGCCTTTCACAGCACCGTCGGCAAGCGCAAGGTTGACGTGATGGAAGCCATGATCCACGACATCAATCCCGCCGCTGCCGTCATCAAGCGAACTGAATACTTGCTGAGCGACAACATCGATGATTTCTTCGCGAGCGTTTTGGAGCAGACGGACGGCAAGCTCGACTACGTCGTCGACGCCATCGACACCATCTCGGCCAAGCTCACCATTGCCAAATATGCTCAGGACCACGACATTCGTTTGGTTAGCTCCATGGGCGGGGCCAACAAGCTCCATCCCGAGTGCCTCCGCTTTGCCGACATTTTCGATACGGTACGTGACCCCATGAGCCGCATTATGCGCAAAGAATGCAAGAAGCGCGGAATCAAGAGCCTACACGTACTGTTTAGCTGCGAGGAATCGGTTAAGACACAGCCCCGCGACCCTTCCAACATCCACGAGCGCACCGAGCTGGGAACCGCCAGCTTTATGCCGCCTATCATGGGCCAGATGATCGCCGGCGAGGTTATCCGCCAGATCAGTGGCCGCGGCACTGAGCGCGTACGCTCCGATGGCCAACGTCTGGACTAGCGGAGCGCGCCGAGATGGAGCCCCGGTTATTTGATGCACACTGTCATCTTGATTTAATGGCTCACCCGGACGCCGTTGCCGATGAGGCGACGGCGCTGGGCTTGGGTCTATTTGATTGCGGCGTCGATCCACGCGACTTCGCAAGCGTACATGGGCGAACCCGTCGCCCTCCTACCGTCATCAAGGGCATCGGCCTCCACCCCTGGTGGCTCGCCGACGAGCGATGCGGCAACGCAGAAATTGACCTACTCTGCCAAATCGCCGCGCAAGAGCGTTTTGTTGGCGAGGTCGGACTCGACTTTTCCGAGCGTTTTGCCGAAAGTGAGCCGCTACAAATACAGGCATTTGACCGGCTCTGCGATACACTCGCGCAGCATCCTCTTACCGGGCGCGTGATATCAATTCACGCCGTTCGTTCGGCAGGAGCCGTACTGGACGTCCTCGAATCGCATGGACTACTCATCCCAAACCCCGACTCCCCCGCTATCATCTTCCACTGGTTTAGCGGTACTTCGGACGAACTCGTCCGCGCGCGAAACGCAGGCTGCTATTTTTCCGTGAACGAGCGTATGCTCGCCACCAAGCGCGGTCGCGAATACACACGACAGATTCCACTCGACCGTCTACTGCTCGAGACCGATGCGCCAGCCGAACCAAACATAGAGACAAGCGCGCAGTCGCTCATCAAATCGCTCACAAGGACCTCGATGCGCATTGCCTCACTCAAAAACTGTGACGCAAAGCGCATCGAGTCGGCAGTTTTAGCAAATGCGCACTCTGTTTTTGACCTTCGCTAACCCCTGTGGCAAAAAAGCCAAGGGGCATGCGAATCGCACAACGCAATCCCTATTGGAAGGCGGTACAGCTCGGCGGCATTACGCCAATTCGTGCATGAGATCACGGTTGCGTGCATACAATTCGTCAAAGATATGGCGGCGCGACGCATATAGCTCGTGGGCAGCCATATCGGGCACGATTGTTTGTGCAACGCCAAGGACTTGGGCAAGCTCATCCCATGATGCATAGGCGCCACCTGCGAGAGCTGCCATGATGGCATCACCGAAGCACGCGCCCACCGTAACCTTGGCAACCGAGACCTCGCGCCCGCATACGTCGGCGATGGCCTGCATCCAAACTGGATTCTTGGTTCCACCTCCGACAAGCATAATGCGCCCAATTGGCAGCCCATGCTCTCGCTCGATAATGTCGACATGGGATGCAACGGTATACGCGACGCCTTCCAAGGCGGCGCGAACCATATGGGCTCGCGTATGCCTTCCGGTCAGGCCAAAGAAGACGCCACGCGCCTCGGGATCGTTGAGCGGAGTACGCTCCCCCGCAAAGTACGGCAGACACAGGAGCCCATCGGCACCCGGCGCCACATCGGCGGCATCATGCGCCATAACCGAATAGGCATCGGGACCACCGTGGCCCTCGGCCTCTACGGTGTCGCGATACAGCTCTTGGCGCAGCCACGATGTGAGTGCGCCCGCCGTATTGGTCCCCGCGCAGATCCCGTAAGTTCCGGGAATGATAAACGTCCCCGGCCACAGGCGGGCATCATCGATCATATGATCAGCTAGGTAGATGAAATACGCCGTACTCCCCAACTGAACCATCATATCGCCGGGACGGAATACACCCGTCGAAATGGCCTCGGCACCAGAGTCGCCCGTTCCCACTAAGACAGGTGTCCCCGCCGCGAGCCCCGTCGCCTCAGCCGCACGCCGCGTAATCACCCCGGCAATATCGGTAGCCGACATTACCTCCGCCATCTGGTCAGGCCGGCAGAAACGAGCACATTCCCGAGCATCAACCTTCCAGGTGTAGCGGTCGTATAGGGGAAGAAAATCCTCCGCCAAATAACGGTCCACCGTAAAACGCCCCGTCAACTTCGCGCACAGAAACGATGACGCCGTCAGGAACTTCGCGGCACGTTCGTGCACCTCGGGCATATTCTCCTTAAACCACAAGATCTTGGGAGCAATATCTGACGAACAGGGATCATGCCCGAAAAGTTCGCGTGCGCGATCTGACCCATATTCGGAAAGGAGCTCGTCAATCTGCGGCTTCGAACGTGCATCGACTCCATACAAAATCGCGGGCGCCAGCGCGTTGCACTCGGTATCGACCGGCACACAGTCGCAACCCAATGCGGAAAGGCCCACGCATCCGATCTGCGCCTCGTTAACTCCCGATCGCGCCACCAGCTCGTGCGACAAGCAGCAAAAATCGCCCCACCAAACTGCCTCCGCATCATGCTGGTACCATCCATCACGCGGGTTGTCCGTCTCGTGTCCACAAGAGGCTTGGCAAACGATGTTGCATCGATCATCGATTAAAACGCCTTTAGAGGCGCTTGTCCCAATATCAATACCCAGATAGAACGCCATGAGCGCCTACTCCCCTCGCGCCGTACGAGCGGCAGCCATAAAACGAGCTACCCGCTCAACATCGACCGGGGCATCCAGCTTTCCGTCGCGCTTTAAGCACGTGCCGACAAACGCGCCATCGTAGTGAGCAAATACGTCAGCCACGGTATTTTCGCGACAACCGGTGCCACATACCACGGGTACTTCGCCAACACGCTCGCGGACTTCATCGGCAAGCTCGCCCGAAGCGCCACGACCGGCAGCCGAACCGCCGATGACCATCGCATCCGGCAGGCAATTAAAGAGAAGTGAATCGGCAATGTCCGCAGTCGTGCGGTCGTTGAGATAAACCTCTCCCTCGCTCGTGATGAAGTGAAAAAGCCTGAGGTCGTCCAGGCGCAGCGCCGCCTTGCGACGCATGGTGTGAGCGAAATCTCGGTTAATCAGCCCGAGATCACCGGCCCAGGCACCGCAAAAATTGCAGCGCGTGAACTGCGCATCGACAGCAGCGCACAACTCGATTGTGGCATCACCGTCGTAAATAGCCTCGGCTCCCCAAGGGGTCGACAGATCATGGGATAGAGCCCCGATTACATAGCCCATCGATGCAAGGGTTGAGGGAGAAACGTGCTGCTCATAGGGCATCGAGAGCTCATTGGTAATCAAAATGCCATCGACACCGCCCTGCTGCAACGCCTCGAGATCGCGCTTGGCGGCTTCCACGACCTGCAACACGCTTCCGCCCGGGTAATACAGTGGATCGCCCGGCAGAGGACGCAGGTGCAGCATTCCGATAACCGGCTTTTCGGTCTTGAACATCGAGGTTAGAAACGACATAACGTGCTCCTTCATAGGGTTATTGCAGGGACGTTACTCCCCCAGCACCTCGACGTACACTTTTCGCTTCTGCGGACCGTCAAACTCCGCAAGATAGATGTTCTGGGCACCTCCGCACACGATGTGGCCATCTTGGACGGGAAAGAAGCAGCTGTTTCCACAAATCATGCTCTTGATATGCCCACAGGAGTTGTTGCCGGTGGCTCCATAGCTCGGCAGGAAGTGCGCATGCGCGTAGGGGGCATCGAGTGGGGCAATGCGATCAAGCGTCTCCATAAGATCCGTCTCCACGCAGGGCAGCCCCTCGTTTACCACGATCCCGCAGGTCGTATGCGACAGAATAATCGCCGCCAAGCCATTGGTCACCGAGCTGCGTTCGATGGCAGCGTGCACGTCCTCGGTAATATCGATGAACTGGTCCGGAGCAGTCGATAGATAGCTCAATGTCTCGAGCGTCACCATGTTCACTCATCCCCTTCAAGAAAACGCAGGGCATTACCCCAGTAGAGCCTTTCTCGCGCATCATCGCGCATGGGCACGGTATCGAGCGCCCGCTTGAGTTTGAACGCACGGAAGCGCGGCGTATTGCTGGCGAACATCACTTGGTGCGATAGCGCGCGCTCATACCACAGCGGCCCCATATCGACCGTGAAAAGACGCTGCATCATCTCCTCGGGCGAATCGATGTAAGTGATAGAGGTGTCCGTGTAGCAGTTGGGATACTTGAGCAGCATCGCCACGGTCTCGCGCACCCAGGGCCAGCCAAAGTGGGTCAAACTAAAGCGCACATTTGGATGCGTTGCGATTGTGTGCTCAAATGCAAGCGGGTTACTGCGCGAGAGCTCTGCGCCAGGCTCCCAAGACATACCGGCATGGAAAACCACCGGCTTGTTATAGCGCTCGCACAGCTCGTAAAGCGGCTTGGCCACAGCATCATCGGGGGCAAAACCCTGCTTTGCCGGATGCAGGCAAAGCCCCTTTGCCCCCAACTCGGTAAAGGCGCGCTCCAATTCGCCTGCGGCACCGCTCACCTGCGGATCTACGCTCGCAAATCCCCACAGACGATCGGGATGCGCGGCAACCAGCATGGCAATCTGGTCATTGGTGCCAAAGTGCCCTCCGCATGCCGTGGTTACATCGAGCGGCATGAGCACGCTCTTCTGCACGTCGCAGACGTCCATCTCGACTTGAAGCTCATCCCAATCCATGGGACCCATATGCCCCATACCAAATTCTCGTGACCAAAAACCGAATCCATCAGGCTCATCACCCGGCGTACAGATCTCGCCGTAGAGCATAGGATGGACCAACATGTCGATAACCATTTCGTACTCCTTTCCAGGCATTTGACCCTAGTACGGCTCAAACGAACCAATCACTCGGGACGACAGCTCAGCGCCCGCCTTCATACACGCCGGAATATCAAGGCCATCGATCACGCCCTTGGTAAACCCGGCAATATACGAGTCGCCGGCACCCACGGTGTTAACGACCTTCTCCGCCGGTACGATCCCGCACTCATAGAAGCGCTCACCGTCATAGGCAATGCTTCCCTTCTCGCCAAGCGTGGCAACCGCAACGCGCGGTCCCAATTCCTGCACGTGGCGTACCCAGTCTCGTAGCTCCGGAGTGTCCTCTTCAAACGACATAAATGCGTAGTCAACGTAGGGAAAATGATTCTCGCAGGCATATTCGGGATCCTGGCTGAACACCGAGAAGTCCATAACCACCATCTTGCCCGCATCATGCCATTCGGGCAGGAGGTCCAAACAATTGCCAAACAGGTCGGTGTGAATGATGTCATGCTCTAGGATAAACGCCCGGTCATCTTCATTCGGTCGATATGTCTCCATTACGCCATCGATTGCCTCGAGATGCACGCGATCGACGCCGTCTTTCAATGCCATGAGCATCACCGAGGTGTCGCCATCCTCCACCCGCAGATGAGAGATATCGAACCCCTCAGCGGCCAGCGCCTCTCTCATCTTGTCTCCGTACTCGTCCTTGCCGACAACCGACACGGCGGATACCGAAACGCCCATTCGTGCAAGATGGATACCCCAGTCAATGCCATTACCAGTCGGATAGAACACACCGATGTTTTGATAGACGTCCGCGCAGCAAAAACCAGCCGCACACGCTTTAATACCCATACTCTTCTCCAATGTTCAAAAGGGGACCCACCGCATGGCGAGCCCCCTTTTCGCGTTTCGCTTATTGTTTTGCATCGGCTGTCCAAGGCCTCATAGCCAGACCGCCGTACGCTTTCTTAAGCTATTCGACGATTGGCGCTCCGTGGCCCCAAGAACCTTCCATGCCGCACACGGTCGAGGCAAACCCGGCGGCAAAGTCGAGCGCGCGCTCGATGGCTTCGGCGCCATCCTCACCACGCTTGGCGGAATCGAGATAGCACATCAAAAACGAGGTGAGGAACGAGTCGCCCGCCCCCATGGTGTCCTTCATGTCCGTTACCGGTTTAGCCAGCTGGCGGTAATAACGCTCGCCGTCGTAAGCAATGCAGCCCTCGGCGCCCGCCGTAGCCGACACAAAACGCGGACCCAGGCCCTTCACCCATGCCAGACGCTCGCGAATCTCGTCCTCACTCGCAGCATCCGCCGCACTAAAGAAAGCAAAATCGACGTAGGGCGCAATCTGCTCGTAGTACTCGTCGGTGGAGTCGTCCGAAAAGTCAAAAGAAACCGTGACGCCCGCAGCCTTCAACTTGGGCAGCTCGCGCTCGGTAAAGCAATAGTTGCCCGAATGAACCACATCGAACTGCTTCATGTACGCAAGGTCAAAGCGATCGAGGACATAGCGCGCATCGCCACGGATACCGCCCTCGTTGGAGCCGAGGAAGACACGGTCACCGTCAACGACGGTCACGCGAGCCGCTCCGTTCTCGCCAATCATCTGCTCGCACTTGTCAAGCTCGATACCCTCATCCTCGAGACTTGCAATGACATGCTCGGCAGCGGCGTCATTGCCAAAAATGCCCATGTATGCAGAGCGTGCGGCACCGCATTTCTTGGCATAAACGGCGAAGTTCACCGCATTGCCGCCGGGATACATGGTGTGGATATGCTCATAGCGATCGACGACGTTGTCGCCAAATCCGAGCGCGTTAACGTTAAATGCCATGGCCTTTGTCCCTTCTAGTACTCGACAACACCCATATAGCGACGGAAATCGGGATCGTGATCAAACACCTTGCCGCGTGCAGCACGCAGCTCGCAGTTCATGGCGTAGAACAGCACCGGGTCCAGATAGGCACGGACGCTCGCCGGCACGGCTTCCATACCGTACTCCTTGGCATCGAGCACCATCAGCGTATCGGTATGCGTCTTAAGGAACGCCAGGGCGCGCTCGTCCATAGCACGGCACTCGCTGGAGCCCATCTGCAGGAAGTAAAAAACGCCATCCTGAGTAGCCTCGAAGGGGCCATGGAAGTACTCGGCAGAGTGGATGTAGCTGCAGTGCTGCCACTGCATCTCCATAAGAGAGCAGATAGCGAAACCGTAGGTCTGGCTAAAGTTGGGACCGCTGCCCAGAATATAGAAGAACTCGTGCTCCTGGCAAAGCTTGGCAAAGCGATCGCCCAGCTCGGCATTTACCTTCTCGCGTGCCGGGGGAAGAATCTTATCCATCTCGGCGATACCGGCATACATATCGGCAAGATCGGCGTAACCCTCCTGCTGATCGAGCAGCTCTGCCGCAAGCGACAGCGAAATACCAGCGGGGACCTCGGCCTGCGGCACACCCTCGCCCCATGGGTAGACCCACGTGGTCCACTTGCCGGAGTCGATCTTGGATCCAGCGTTGTCGGTCTGGGCGATCACCGTAGCGCCGGCGGCAAGGGCAATCTCGCAGCCCTCGACGACCTCCGGGGTATTGCCACTGTGGCTGCAAGCGATGACCAGGGACTTCTCGCCCAGACGACGCGGACGCATAATGTCGAATTCACGTGCGGTATAGATATACGAAGTGAAGGTGGTTGCCTCGCGCTGCAGAAGCTCATGAGCCGGGATCAAATCGATCATGGAGCCACCGCAAGCAATCCAGTAGACGCTGTCGAACTTGCCCTTCTCGGCAATTGCCTCTTTGATCAGATCGTGTGCGTTCATATCCAGTTCCTTTCTTGTTTGGCCCGCAATCAATGACGTTGGTTGCGTGGCCGATGGTTGTTTTAGTCAATCAGATATTTCTCGAATGCGGCCATGTTCTTGGCATCTGCCGCCGCCGGGTCATCGTAGTAACGACCGTCCGTGATTTCCTGGCCCAGCATGCCGTCGAAACCATGGGCGTTGAGTGTGGCGACGAAGGCGTCCATATCGTGCTTGCCATCGCCCCACACCAGATGGCCATACGGGTCACCGTCGATAAAGTGCATCTCGTGAATTGCCCCATCACCAAAGGCGGCAAACCAGTCCTCGAGCGTCTCGCCTGCAACGCCCATCGCGGTTGTATCAACCATGGGCTGTAAGTACGGGCTCGCGACCTCGTCAATCATGCGCTTCGCATCGGAAACCGTCGTCACAAGGTTGCTCTCCTCGGGACGCAGGCTTTCCATCGTAAGCACCAGACCGTGCTCGCCGGCATACTCCGCCAGAATGGACAAGTGCTCGCGGCTGCGCTTCCAGGCTTCCTCGCGGTCCTCGTCCCAGTCGCCCCAGCCCGAGTTGATGGACATACGGTCGCACCCAAGTACCTCGGCAAGTTCAATGCCGTGTTTAAAGTACGCCAGGCTGCGCTGTTCATGCAGCGGCTTGCGTGCGCAGTACTGCCAAGGATAGACAACATTCTCGGGGCACAGAGTACGATACCTAAGCCCACGGTCTGCAGCCTTTTTCGCCAGGACCTCAGCCTCAAAGTAGCCCGTATGGTCGAGCGTCACATGCGGCTCTGCACACCACAGCTCAATGGACTCAAAGCCCAAGCGCTGCTGCACATCAAGGAAGTAATCGAGCGACCACATGATGTAGTGGATATTCATGCCCGCAATCTGCTCGCGACGCAGCGTCGGTTTGGATTCAGACATCTTATGCCTCCTTATTTCGATCGAACACGATTTGTCCGTCCGACATCGTCATATCAACCGCAAGATCGCGTGCGTCGCGATAATCGAGGTCAAACACATCCCGATCGAGCACGCAGATATCGGCAAGCTTGCCGACCTCGAGCGTACCCAGCTCGTCTTCGCGCATCAGATCGTACGCGCCCCCGGCAGTCCAAGCGCGCAAGAGCTCGACAAGCGTCAGCGTGTTGACCTCATTCACAGGCAGTCCGTCGGCGAAGAATCCGCCGCACGCGCTGTAGATTGACTCGCCCAGGCTCGGAATCAGCAGCGGCAAATCCGTTCCACAGCACACTGTGCATCCGGAATCTTCCATGCCGCGGCGATTCCAGCTGTGCAAAAGTCGCGTCTCGCCAATTTGTCGACGCATCATCGATAGGCAATCCTCGCGCCGGTCCAGCGTTAGAATCTGCGGATAGACCTCGCAAATTCCACCTAACTTGCCAAACTCGACAAGATCGGTCGGGTCAGAGTTCTCGAGATCGGTAATCGCATGGCGGCGAAGCATCCGTCCATGCTCGTCTCGAGGCAGCGAGGCATAGAGCGCCACGGTGCGACGAACGGCGCCATCGCCCTGGCAATGCAAGGAATATCGGAAGCCGTCAGCATCAATTGCACGCAGCTCGCTCTCAATCAGATCCCACTCTGGTTCCTCGACGACCGTCTTGCCGGCAGCGCCCGCATCGGCCGTGTCCTCATAGGGGTCAATCATCTCGGCAAGCCCCGCCCATACGCCGCGATCGGTCATACGGTTGAAGCCAGAAAAACGAACGAACGGTCCCCGGAAGCGCTCTCGCGCCTCGCGGGCATATGCCAGATTTGCACCGGCGCCCACCGGCTGCGACATCATAGAGACGCGAACCGTCAGCTCACCAGATTCCTCACGGCGAGCCATTTCGTCGGCAAAGCCGTAGTAGTCATCAAACGCCATTTCCTTGATGGCGGTAACGCCACGCTCGTTAAGCATGCTCATGTAGTCCGAATACCCGGCACGCACCTCGGGCAGCGCGAGGAAATCGCTCATCATGCGCCAGATCTTCTCGGCATAGCACGCCTGGGGCGTAAAGCCGTATCGCGCACTGGCGGCAGCATTGAGAACACAGGTATCCGCGCCCGGTGTAAAGCAGACGACGGGGATATCGCCAAAACACTCGTCAAACACAGCTGCTGTATTTGCGTTCTCGGCATCCGATGCCAACGTTTCGGGTAGGTTGTGGCCAAAAGCCGCCGCGCAATCCGGACGATCTTCTTTCCATGCACGCAAGAGCAACACGGCCTCTTTGGCATCAGCGATGCCGGACAGATCAGACCCCAACGTCCGCAGCGCCCAACCTGTATAGAAGGTATGCACATCGATCAGGCCAGGCATGACAGTGCGGTCGCCCAGGTCAACTACCTCGTCCGCCTGGGTCAAATACGAAGCTACCTCACACTTGGTGCCAACAGCCTCAATTCGATCGCCACGGACCGCTACGAAACCTTCAAACGGCAGGTCCCCCGTACCGGTAAAGACGCTCTTAGACGTCAGGACCGTCAAACGATCAGACATCACAACCACCTACGCCGGAAGCATGCCGGAAATGGCAGTAATGACCAAGCCAAACACGACCATGAAGATGAAGAACTTCCAAATGGTCTTCCACCATTGGCCAAACGAAATCTTAGCCACGGCAAGGCCGGCGACCGTCATACCCGCCACGGGGCTGATGGTGTTGATGGTCTGGTTGGCAAACTGGAGCGCGGTGACGGCCGCCTCGGGATTGAGGCCCATGAGCTCGGTCAGGGGGCCCATAACGGGCATGGTGAGCGCTGCCAGGCCAGAACTCGAGGGAACCAGCAAAGAGAGCAGGCCAAGGACGACATACATAAACGTGGTGTAGACGGCGGCGGGTGCACCGGCGAGCGCGGTAGCGAGCGCCTGGAGGATGGTGTCGATGATCATGCCGCCCTCGGCGATGACCAGAATACCGCGAGCGATACCGATAACGACGGCAGCGTACGCAAAGTCGGCGAGACCCTTAACGAACTCCTCTGCGATCGTCTGCTGGTCAAGGCCGCCCAGGATACCGGCAAGCAAGCCCATGCCAAGGAACACGGCGGAAATCTGATTCATGTACCAGCCCTGGGTAACAAGACCCCAGACGATAATGCCCATACCGCAAGCAAAATCGATAAGCACGAGCTTCTGACGGATCGTGAACTCTTCCTCGATGGAGGCATCGGTCACGGAAAACTCAATACGCTTGAGCTTATCGTCCTCGTACACAATGGACGACTCGGGGTTTTTCTTGACGCGCATGGCGTAGCGCATGGCCCATGCGATACCGACGGCAGTGAAGATGACCCAAGAAACGGCGCGCAGCCACAGTTGCGGATTACCCTCGATGCCAATGATGCCTTGGGCGATCAAAACATTAAACGGGTCGATGGTCGAAGCACAATATCCCAGGTTGGGACCAAGGAAGCAGATGATGAATGCCGTCATCGAGTCATAACCGATACCCATCATGATGGGAATGAAGATGGCATAGAACGGCAGGGCTTCCTCAGACATACCAAACGTAGTGCCGCAAATGGACAGCAACGTCATCGTGATGGGAATGATGAGGATGTCCTTGTTCTTGAGCTTTTTAATCACACGGCTCATGCCGGCATTCAAAGCGTTGGTCTTGGTGATGATCGCGAACGATCCGCCAATCAATAAGACGAACGCAACGACGTCGGCAGCCTCTTGGATGCCCTTGGTGGGCGCTTGCAGAACCGCGAAGATATCCTGGCCCAGATTGATGGTCTCGCCGGTCTCGGAATCGGTGTAGTTCTTATCGACCTGTTCATAGGTTCCAGCAACGGCGACTTCACGCTCGCCCGCCGCCGTCGAAATCGTCTTGCGTTGATACTGACCAGAGGGAACGATCCAAGTCAGGACCGCAAAGACAACGATCAGCAAGAACATGATCGTATAGACATGCGGTAATTTGAACTTAAAACGTCTGTTTGTCTTCTTCGCCTTCGTATCTGACATAGATACCTCCAAAGAACTCGAGACTGCATCGCATCTCGCTTCAACGTTTGCACAATGCAAACGTTCTATGACGTCCCATAGATTACCAGCAGCTTTTTCCTTCATCAAGATAATTTCAAACTGATTGCCGCAACGCGGTTGAACGGTCGCGTTTGCGCCGTGAACGGTATGGAAACGCCCGGTGAGATGATCCACCGGGCGTTTCCATTCGCAATGTCCTAGATGTCAAAAACGTAGCGAGACCCAACGATCCGCTGACGACCGATGATAAACGGCCGCCGCTGCTCATCGAAAAAGAAGGCTTCCATATAAAACAAGGGTTCGCCAACGGGAACTGCCAACAGTCGAGCGACCTCGGGCGACGCGCACGCGATCTCGAGCGTGCACGGGTCGGTAAACGCGGGCGTGCGGCCCGTCCGGTTGCGCACGAACTCAAAAATGGATTGGTTAGATAGAGGTGCCGTTGATAGATAGGCGTTGTCCTCGTAAACATATATGTTGTTCTCGAGCATGACAGGGACGCCATCGGCAGTGCGCACGCGCTCAACGCAAATCAAGTCAGTTCCAACGGGAACACCAAAGAACTGCGCTTCGGTGGAATCCGCCGGCAGTATCTTTCTCGAAATGACACACGCCCCCGGTTCCATTCCGTTAACGCGGCATGCGTCCGAAAAACTCTGGACGTCATCCTTCTGGCGAATCTTGCGCTTGAGCTTGGGGGCATTGACAAACGTGCCTTTCCCCTGTCGCTTCGTTAGATAGCCCTGCTGGACGAGCTCCTCAATAGCGCGTCGCACGGTAACGCGGCCAACTTTATAGCTCTCAGCCAATTCGAATTCGCTGGGTATCCGCGCGCCTGCCTTGTAGGCGCCGGAGTTGATTTCGTTTTTAATGATATCAATGACCTGTTGGTACAGCGGTATCGCTGCTTTACCGTCAGTTGGCCCTTCAGTCGGTGGCATATACCCTCTCCCAGCACAATTAATTCTAAAACAGGCTTAAGGGCATTCAACAAGTCCTTAAGCCCGCATTAGCTTAAAGTATGCTACCTTGAATATCAACTTCATCCGAACACCTCCCATATTCATCCGTACATGTACGGATGAATATGGGAACCCGATACCCTGAGGGCCGGATCGGCCGGCCCCGGGAGATCGGAGGACGTCATGTCCGGAAAGAGCGGAAAGAGCGGGAAGGGCGCCGCGAGGGCGGTCCCGAGGGCCTACGGCAGGCTCACGAGGCACGAGCGGGACACGGTCCAGAGGATGCTGGAGCGCGGGGCCTCGTGCAGGGAGATCGCGAGGGAGCTGGGCAGGTCGCCCTCGACGGTGAGCGCCGAGGTGTCGTCGCACAGGTTCGTCACGGCGCCCAAGTCCAGGCGCGGCGAGCGCGTCGACGCCGGCACCGACCTGTCGGCGGCCTGCCCGCGCCTGGCGGCGTGGCCGCGCTGCTGCAAC
>CAJLLB010000011.1 GCA_905207425.1 uncultured Collinsella sp. | reverse complement strand
CTTCGGCGCGCAGCGCGTCGCCGCGCGTGGGTTCTGTGAGTTCGTATTCCCAGCGGCAGCACTGGGCGCACTCGCCCTTATTGCCCGAGCGGCCGGTGAAATACGACGAAAGCAGGCAGCGGCCGGAGTACGCTATGCACATCGCGCCGTGCACAAAGGCTTCGAGCGCGACGTCGCCGGGCAGCGCGTCGCGTATGCGGCGGATGTCGGACAGCGGCGTTTCGCGGGCGAGGATGATGCGCTTACGAGTCTTCTGGATGTCAGGATCGGGCACCGGCACAGCAGACAGCAGCGACTGCGTGTACGGATGGTGAGGCTCACTGTAGAGCGTCTTCCAGTCCGAAACCTCGACCATCTTGCCCAGGTACATAACGGCAACACGGTCGGAGATGTGCTGCACGACAGAGAGGTCGTGAGCAATGAAGAGATAAGCCGTACCGAACTTGTCCTGAAGTTCCTTAAGCAGGTTCAGGACCTGTGCTTGGATGGAAACATCCAGAGCGGAAACCGGCTCGTCGCAGATAATCAGCTTGGGCTTCAGCGCAAATGCGCGGGCAATGCCGACACGCTGGCGCTGGCCGCCCGAGAACTCGTGCGGATAGCGGTTGATGTGCTCGGGGTTCAGACCGACGACGTCCAGCAGCTCGCGGACACGCTCGATACGCTCTTCCTTGGTGCCCACGCCATGAATGGTCATGGGCTCAGAGACAATCTCGCCGATGGTCATACGAGGATTCAGCGAAGCATAGGGGTCCTGGAAGATGAACTGCATCTCGCGACGCATATCCTTGATCTCGTGCTTGCTCATCTCGGCAACGTCTTTGCCCTGGAAGAACACTTTGCCTGCCGTCGGCTTGGTCAGGCGCATGATGGTGCGGCCCGTGGTGGACTTACCGCAACCAGACTCGCCGACCAGGCCAAAGGTCTCGCCCGGATAAATCTCGAACGAAATGTCATTCACAGCAGAGACGACACGCTTGGAGAAGCGCTTGGCGAACATGCCGGACTCAGCGGGAAACTCCTTGGAGAGGTGCTCGACCTTCAGCAGCGGAGTACGCTCGTTGGTATCTGCCATTACGCCTCGCCTCCCTTCTTGGAATCCTTGCGCGTACGGGACGTCTCAGGAGCGTTCTTGAGGAACTCGGGGTCACCGGAGTAGTGGCACGCAGAGTAATGACCAGACTCGGTGACAACGCGCTCGGGGCGCTGCTTGCGGCACTTATCGGTCGCATAGGGACAACGAGGCGAGAACACGCAGCCCTCGGGCAGGTTCATGAGCGAAGGCGGGTTGCCGTGAATCGGCGTAAGCGGCTTCTTCTCTTCGATGGCCTGCTCCGGGATGGAGCGGATAAGGCCCCAGGTGTAGGGGTGGCGGCTCTCGTAGAAGATTTCCTCAGCAGTACCGAACTCGACGGGACGGCCGGCGTACATAACCATGATCTTGTCGGCCATGTCGGCGACGACGCCCAGGTCATGGGTAATCATGATGATGGCGTTGCCGTTCTTCTCCTGCATTTCCTGCATGAGCTCGATAATCTGAGCCTGAATGGTAACGTCCAGAGCCGTCGTGGGCTCGTCGGCAATCAGAATATCGGGATCGCAGGCAAGAGCCATAGCAATCATGACACGCTGACGCATACCGCCCGAGAACTGGTGCGGATACTCATTGACGCGCTTCTCGGGCTCGGGGATACCCACGAGGTCCAAAAGCTCGGTAGCGCGCTTGAGTGCCTCCTGCTTGGAGTAGCCACGGTGCAGACGAAGGCCCTCGCCCACCTGCTTGCCGATCTTATAGACCGGGTTCAAGGAGGTCATAGGATCCTGGAAGATCATCGCGATATCGTTACCGCGAATGTGCTGCATCTCTTCCTCGGTCATTTCGAGGATAGAACGACCGCGATAGCGAACGTCGCCGCCCTCAATCTTTCCCGGAGGCATCGAGATGAGGCCCATGATAGTCATGGCGGTCACGGACTTACCGGAGCCGGACTCACCGACGACGCCCAGGGTCTCGCCGCGATCGAGCGTGTAGGAGACACCGTCGACAGCGCGAACAACGCCATCCTCGGTGTGGAAATACATCTTAAGGTCATCGACCTCGAGCAGATGCTGGCCCTCGGGAACCGGCTGGTCCTTCAGGTCCACATAGTTCTTGTTCTTCTTCATCCTTATGCGTCCTTCATCTTGACGTCGAGGGCGTCGCGCAGACCGTCACCCAGCAGGGTGAAGGCGAGCACCGTCGAGAGAATTGCCAGACCGGGCATGATCATCATCCAGGGGGCAGTCAGAAGATACTGCTGACCGTCCTGAATCATGGAGCCCCACGAAGGCGTAGGCGGAATAACGCCCATGCCGAGGAAGGACAGAGCGGACTCGGTCAGAATGGCGCCACCGATGTTCATGGTCGCGTAGACCACGATGGAGGCGACGGAGTTCGGGAAGATGTGACGCACGACGATACGAGCATCAGATGCACCCATCGCGCGCGCAGCGTCAACATAGTCGTTTTCCTTGACCGTCAAGATTGCAGAGCGGAAGACGCGCGCAATCGAAGGCCATCCGAGAATGCCGATGGCGATAAAGACGTTCTGAAGACCACGGCCGATAACGGCGATCATGGCGACAACGAACAGCACGTACGGGAACGCCAGGAAGATGTCCGCACAGCGCATGATGATCGTATCCCAGATGCCGCCGTAGAAACCGGCCAGAGCACCCATGACCAGACCGATCAGCGTGGAAATCGCGGTGGCCATAATTCCGACAGACAGCGAAACGCGCGCACCGTAGATAACGCGGACGAGAATGTCACGACCAAGGGCGTCGGTGCCAAACGGGTGCTCTGCACACGGAGCCAGCAGCGACGTCTCGGCCATGGTGGTCGAGTCGGAAGCCGTCGGAGAACCGAGCCAGGGCTTAGCCCACAGATCTGCGGTCAGGGCAACCACAACGACGATGATGATCCAACAGACACCGATAACGGCGAGTTTGTTCTTACGAAGACGCTTAAAAGCGTCGCCCCACAGCGTGCGGGACTTCGCGGGAGCAGATGCGGCCTTGGTGGCGGTAGCCTGCTCCTGAGACTGAGAATCAGTTTCCTGCATGAGACGTACCTCCCTTAGGCCTTATCCGACGGACCGCCAAGGCGGATGCGCGGGTCGAGGAATGCATAGCTAATGTCGACGAGCAGGTTGATCACCATGACGACGACAACGATGAGCGTAACGCCGCCCATAACGATGGGCCAGTCACGCATGCTAATGGCGCGATAGACCTCATAGCCGATACCGGGCCAGTTAAAGACCGTCTCGGTCAGGATGGCGCCCGAAAGCATGCCGCCAAAGTCGACACCAATATAGGTAACGACGGGGATGAGTGCATTCTTAAGCGCATGCTTGACGATGATCGCGCGATTGGAGAGACCCTTAGCCTTTGCCGTACGGATGTAATCCTGGTTCATGACGTCAAGCAGCTGCGAGCGCATAATGCGGGCGGCGTAAGCGGTCGAAACCGAAGCCAGCGTAATGGTCGGAAGCACATAGTGCATCCAATCCTGATACTGAGAGCTGGAACCGCCGGCACCCGAGATCGGCATGGAGATTGCACCGCCCGTGGCGTCCTTGAGGATGACGCCAAAGAACAGCTGCAGCAACATACCGAGCCAGAAGGCCGGGACCGCAACGAGGATCGACGTGGTGAGCGTTACCAAAATATCCCAGAAGGAATAACGCTTTACCGCCGAAATGATACCCGCACCGATACCCATGATTGCCTCGAGCACGATGGCGCACGCGGCAAGTTTGATCGTATACGGATACTTCTGGGCAAAGATATCCGTAACCGGCAGCTTGCGCTGATACGAATTGCCCAGATCGCCATGAAGCAGGCCGTTCATGTAATACAAGTAACGGTCCACGAGCGACGTTTGAACGGGATCGCCGTTCTCGTCAAGGATCGCGTTGCCGTCCTCGTCCGACTGGACCAGGTGATAGCGGACGCGAAGCTGAAGCTCCACCTCGGGGGACAGAGCCTTGTCTCCACCGATCAGCTTGATCGGATCTCCCGGCACGATATTCTGGAGGGCGAACAGAATCAGCGTAACGCCCAAAAACACCGGGATGAACTGAAGCACACGTTTAACGATGTACTTACCCATACCACTCCCCTATCTAGGGATTAACCTAAATGGGATGCCGATCGCCAGACCGGCATCCCAAAATTACCATCAGCCAGTTTACCCCAGGTTAGGGAGAACTGTATGTTTCCCATGAGGTCTACGTAAATACTTGACCCTCACGGAAGCTGCAAACTCTTAGGCGAGCTCAGCGGTACCCAGCTCGGCATGCTTCTGCGGATCGACATAGAGGTGCTTGATGCGATCGGAGCCGACGATGGTGTGCGTGTAGAACATCACCGGGATGACCGGGCAGTCGGCAGCGACCATTGCATCGGCCTCCTGCATCTTAGCGACGCGCTCCTCGTCGTCAACAATAGTACGAGCCTCGTCGACCTTGGCGTCGAACTCGGGGTTGCTGTAACCAGAGCGGTTGTCGCCACCGAGGGAGTCGGAGTGGAACAGCGGATACAGGAAGTTGTCCATGATCGGGTAGTCGGCAATCCAACCCAGACGACCGAACTGATAGTTAAAGTTCTGATACTGCTCGAGCAGGGCAGACCACTCGGGGGTATCGGAGACAGCGGTAACGCCAACCTTGGCGAGGTCGCCGATGATGGACTCCATGATCTCCTTGTGACCGCCGTCCTGGTTGTAGGAAAGGGTCACGCTAATGCCACGATCCCCGTTAGCGCCAGCGGGAGCAACCTTGTCGAGGTACTCGTTAGCCTTGTCGACATCGTAGGCGCAGAACTCCCATGCGCCCTCCTTGTAGCCATCGATGCCCGGAGGAACAATGCCGTCGGCAGGGGTACGGGTACCCTTGAAGATGGTCTTGCAGATGGCCTCACGGTTGATGGCCAGGGAGATGCCCCTACGCAGGTCGGCGTTGTTGAACGGCTCGGCCGTGGTGTTGCAGGTCAGATAGTACGTGGAAGGCTCGGCGCCGAGCAGCATGCGCTCGCCGTCACCCATGGTGTAGCCGTCCTTGGACACGCCGCGATCCTTCTTGGCGGCATCGATCTGAGCAACGGGAACGTCGCAGACATCGAGGTTACCGGCCTGGAACTCCTTGTAAGCAGTCTCCATGTCCTTGATGACCTGGAAGTGGATGCCATCGATCTTGGCCTTGTCGCCATAGTAATCGTCGAACTTCTTGAGGTTGATCTCCTGACCATCCTCCCACTTGCCGTCCATCATGAACGGGCCGTTACCGACCGGTGCAAGATAGAAGCTCTTGACATCGGACTCGGCGCACTCGGGAACCGGGGCCAGAGCCGGGTGAGAGGCGACGAAGGGGAAGTCGGCGTAAGCGGAAGACAGCTTGACGACGAGGGTCTCATCGTCGGGGCAAGTAACACCGCTGAGCTCGGTAGCGTTACCGGCAAGCAGGTCGTCATAGCCCTCGACCATAGAAAGGTGATAGGAGACCTCGGAAGGGCCGTACTCGGTAGCGATGGCCGACTTGGTGTTGACCAGACGCTCCCAACCGAGCTTGAAGGACTTGGAGGTAACATCGTCACCGTTGTGGAACTTGGCCTTCTTGATCTTGAAGGTGAACTCGGTGGCGTCGTCGTTGGCCTCAAAGGACTCGCAAGCCAGCGGAACGATCTCGCCCTTCTCGGCGTCATAAGAGGTCAGAGCATCAAAGAGCTGGTACTCGACCTGAGTGCCCTGGTCCTCCTGGACGTTATAGGGGTCGATGCAGACCGGGTTGTTGATGTAGAAGTTCAGCGTCGAACCGGACTCAGAACCGGAAGCGTCGCCGCCCTTCTTGCCGCATGCGGCAAGAAAAGCCATGGAGCTCGCAGCAAGGGTACCGCCGACAAAGGCGCGACGACCCATAACGGGCTGGTGGAACATAGAATCAGCCATGCCATCCTCCTTATGAGATAGGACAAAGTAAGTTCGGTCGGGCAACGTCAAGACAGCCCAATCGAACCATTCAAACGCGGTCCGCCGTTTTGGCTGGTTATACAAAGCGGACCAACGTATTGCAATACAGTAGCGCATTTTATGCACGATTTGGGGCTAATTCCGGTTAACGGTCGAGATTTTCTTTAGTTGGGCGAAGTATATGAGGATATTTTGACTCTGTTACAAATATGTAAACAAAAAGGGTCCCGCACTTGCAGGACCCTTTTCAAGTATTTATGCGGCTCGTGATTAGTAGCCCACGATGCCCTGCGGGAAGAAGAACATGCACAGCACGACGCACACGGCAAACACGACAGCCATGATGACGGTCAGGCGGTCAAGGTTCTGCTCCATAACGCCCGTGGCAGAGCTGGAGTTATACAGCGAGCTGGCAATCATATCCGAAACGCCGGTACCCTTACCGGAATGCATCAGGACGAGAATCGTCAGCGCCACGGCAGAAACAGCCCAAACGACAAACAGAAGAATCTGGAACGGACCCATAGATAAGCTCCTTAATAGAACAATTCAAACTCCAGTACTGTACCACAATCCCCCGCTCTCCCCTACCTGCCACTCAAGGACGGGGTGGAAATGGCAGAAATACCAAAAAGGGGGTTGCCCGGTTGTGGACAACCCCCTTGCTAGAAAACGGTATTTGTTTTCTATTAGGCCTCGGTAGCGAGCACGCGGCCCGTCATCTCGGCGGAAGGCTCAATACCGGCCATGGTGAGCATGGTCGGAGCGATATCGGAAAGACGGCCGTCCTCGATACCGGTGAGCTTGGCCTTCTCATCAACGATGATGAACGGCACGCGGTTGGTGGTGTGAGCCGTAAACGGATGCTTGGAACCGTCGGAAGCAACGTCAAACATGTGATCGGCGTTGCCGTGGTCGGCGGTAATCAGTGCAAAGCCGCCCTTGGCGAGAATCGCCGGGACAACCTTGGACAGGGCATCGTCAACAGCCTCAACGGCCTTAACGGCAGCGTCGAAGACACCGGTGTGACCAACCATGTCGCAGTTCGCGAAGTTCACGATGTAGAAATCAGCGCGATCCTCGTTGATGGCGGCGACGAGCTTCTCGGTAACCTCGGGAGCGCTCATCTCGGGCTGCAGATCGTAGGTAGCAACCTTGGGGGAAGCGACGAGCACGCGCTCCTCGCCCTCCTTGGGCTCCTCGATGCCACCGTTGAGGAAGAACGTCACGTGGGCGTACTTCTCGGTCTCGGCAGTGTGCAGCTGCTTCAGGCCATTGGCGGCGATAACGTCGGCCAGGACGTTCTCGGGGAACGTCTTGGGGAAGGCGACCTCGACGTCAAACGTCGGATCATACTCGGTCATCGTCACAAAGTGCGAAAGCTTGATCTGCTCGCGCTCAAAGCCGTCGAACTCCTTGTCCGTGAACACGCGGGTCATCTGACGAGCGCGGTCGGGACGGAAGTTGAAGAAGATGGCCGCGTCGCCCTCGTGAATGCCCTCGTTGTGGGCAGCGAAGGGCTCGACGAACTCGTCGCCGCGCGGGTCCTTCTCGTAGTAGGCCTTGATACCGGCAACGGGGTCGGTATCAGCATCGGACGCGTTGACCATGACGTCGTAGGCGCGCTGGATGCGCTCCCAACGATTATCGCGGTCCATGGCCCAATAACGGCCCGAGACGGTGGCAACGCGAGCGTCGCAACCGGTCTCCTCGGAGATCTTAGCCAGGAAGGCGCAGAACTCACTCATGTAACCGGCACCGGACTGCGGGTCAACGTCGCGACCATCCATGAAGGCGTGGACGCGAACGGTCTTGACACCGTGCTCGGCAGCCATCTTGACCAGAGCCTCGACGTGGTTCATGTGAGAATGAACACCGCCAGGGCTCATAAGGCCCATGAGGTGGAGAGTCTTACCGTCAGCCTTGACATCGTCCATAGCCTTGACGAAAACCTCGTTCTTGGCGATGGAACCGTCCTTGATGGCATTGTTGATGCGCGAAAGCTCCTGGAACACGATGCGGCCGGCACCGATGTTGAGGTGACCCACCTCGGAGTTACCCATCTGGCCGTCGGGAAGGCCCACGTCCTCGCCCGAAGCACCGAGCGTGGTGTGGGGGTACTTCTCGTACAGGCCATCAAGGAAGGGCGTCTTGGCAGCGGCGACGGCGTTCTCGCCATCGGCCGGAGCAAGGCCGCAGCCATCCATGATAATCAGGAGTGCAGGAAGATGACGTTGTGCCATATGTCCTACTCGCCTGCCTTGACGACCATAGAGGCGAAGTCGGCAGCCTTGAGCGAAGCGCCGCCCACGAGGGCGCCGTCAACGTCGGGCTTGGCGACGAGCTCGGCGATGTTGCCGGGCTTGGCGGAACCGCCATACAGCACGCGGATGCCGTTAGCGAGCTCCTCGCCGAACATCTCCTTGAGGGTCTCACGGATAGCACCGCAGACCTCCTGAGCGTCCTCGGCGGTAGCGGTCTTGCCGGTGCCGATGGCCCAGATGGGCTCGTAGGCGACGACGACCTGCTTGGGGCAGGTGATCTCAAGACCAGCAAGGCCAGCCTTGACCTGGTTCACGACGTGCTCGACATAGGTGCCAGCCTCGCGGACCTCGAGGGACTCGCCGCAGCAGAAGACGGGAACAAGGCCGGCGGCAACGAGAGCCTTAGCCTTCTTGTTCTGGTCCTCGTCGGTCTCGTGGAAGTAGTCGCGACGCTCGGAGTGACCGATGATGCAGTAGGTGCAGCCAGCGGACTTGAGCATGTCGCAAGAGGACTCACCGGTGAAGGCACCCTTGGCCTCCCAGTACACGTTCTGTGCACCGAGGGCGATGGGGGCAGCCTGAATGCGGTCATGAACCGTGGTGATGTCGATGGTCGGAGGGCAGACGAGCACCTCGACGCCAGCCGGAACCTCGGGCAGAGCCTGAGCCAGCTCGTCGGCGAGCTTGGCAGCCTCGGCGACGTCGTTGTTCATCTTCCAGTTACCAGCGATAAGAAGGGTGCGATTAGGCATCGAGAAGCGCCTCCACTCCGGGCAGGGCCTTACCCTCGACGAGCTCCATGGAAGCGCCACCACCGGTGGAGATCCAGCTCATCTTGTCGGCCAGGTTGAACTTGTTGACAGCTGCGACAGAGTCGCCACCGCCGATGATCGAGGTGCAGTCGGCCTCGGCGACAGCCTCGGCGATAGCCTGGGTGCCGTGAGCAAAGTTGTCGAACTCGAAGACGCCCATGGGGCCATTCCAGAACACGGTCTTGGCGCCCTTGACGGCCTCGGCGTAGAGCTCCTCGGTCTTGGGGCCGATGTCCATGCCCTCACGATCGTCGGGGATAGCGTCGGAAGCGACAACCTCGGGGACAGCGTCCTCGCCAAAGTGATCGGCAACGCGGTTGTCGATGGGGAGCAGGATCTTGACGCCCTTCTCCTCGGCCTTCTTGAGCATCTCGCCAGCGCGCTCGACCCAGTCCTCTTCCTTGAGGGACTGACCGACGGACAGGCCCTGAGCCAGGAAGAAGGTGTAGGCCATACCGCCACCGATGATCAGGGTGTCAGCAGAGTCGATGAGGTGATCGAGAACGCCGATCTTGGAGGAAACCTTGGAACCGCCGACGATGGCGACGAAGGGGCGCTCGGGCTCGGCGAAGATGCCGGTCAGCGTGTCGACCTCCTTCTCGAGCAGGAAGCCGGCGACGGCAGGCAGGTAAGCGGCGGGGCCCACGACGGAACCCTGGGCGCGGTGAGCGGTGCCGAAGGCATCGAGAACGAAGACGTCACCATAGGAAGCGAGCTTCTTGGCGATCTCGGGATCGTTCTTCTTCTCACGCTTATCGAAGCGGACGTTCTCGAGAACGAGAACCTTGCCCGGCTCGACGGCAGCGACAGCCTCGGCAGCCTTCTCGCCGTAAGTGTCGGCGACAAAGGTAACGTCGAGACCAGAGAGCTCGGCGAGCTTCTTGGCGACGGGCTCGAGGGACAGCTCGGGCTGGAAGCCGGTGCCATCGGGACGGCCGAGGTGGCTCATGAGGATGACGCGAGCGTTGTGCTCAACGAGATAGTTGATGGTGGGCAGGGCAGCCTTGATACGGGTGGTGTCGCCAACGACGCCATCCTTGATAGGCACGTTGAAGTCAACGCGGACGAGAACGCGCTTGCCGTCGACATCGATGTCGCGGACGGTCTTCTTGGTAAAGGCCATGTTTGCTTCTACCTTTCGTACGTGTCTGCCTCCCATTACGGCAGACGATTTCTTATAAAAAGGGCGCGACCCTAGGGTGTAAGCCCTATGAGGCCGCGCCCTTCTTTAGACGCTCAACGAGCTATTCGCTAAAATCTAAATTAAGCAACGAACTTCTCGAAGTACTTGATGGTGCGGACCATCTGAGAGGTGTAGGAGTTCTCGTTGTCGTACCAAGAGGTAACCTGAACGAGGGTCTGGCCGTTGCCGAGGTCAGAGGCCATGGTCTGCGTGGCGTCGAAGATGGAGCCGTGGGTCTCGCCGACGATGTCGCGGGAGACGATCTGGTCCTCGTTGTAGGCGAAGGTCTCGGGGATGGTCTCGGCGTAGGCCTTCATGGCAGCGTTGACCTCGTCGACGGTGACCTTCTTGTCAACGACGGCGTAGAGGTTGGTCAGCGAGCCGGTCGGCGTCGGGACGCGCTGGGCGGCACCGATGAGCTTGCCGTTGAGCTCGGGGAGAACCAGGCCGATGGCCTTGGCAGCGCCCGTGGTGTTCGGGACGATGTTCTCGGAGCAGGCGCGGGAGCGACGGAAGTTGCCCTTGCGCTGCGGGCCGTCGAGCGGCATCTGGTCGCCGGTGAAGGCGTGGATGGTGGTCATGATGCCGGACACGATGGGAGCGAAGTCGTTGAGACCCTTGGCCATCGGGGCGAGGCAGTTGGTGGTGCAGGAAGCAGCGGAGATGATGTTGTCCTCAGCGGTCAGCGTCTCATGGTTGACGTTGTACACGATGGTGGGCAGATCGCTGCCGGCCGGAGCGGAGATGACGACCTTCTTGGCGCCAGCGTTGATGTGGGCCTGAGCCTTAGCCTTGCTGGTGTAGAAGCCGGTGCACTCGAGAACGACGTCGACGTCGAGGTCGCCCCAAGGCAGGTTGTTGGCGTCGGCCTCCTTGTAGATCTTGATCTCCTTGCCGTCAACGGTGATGGAATCCTCGCCAGCAACGACCTCGTGATCGCGAGCATAGTTGCCCTGCGTGGAGTCGTACTTCAGCAGGTAAGCGAGCATATCGGGAGAGGTGAGGTCGTTGATAGCGACGATCTCGGAGCCCTCATGACCGAACATCTGACGGAAGGCCAGACGACCGATGCGACCGAAGCCGTTAATAGCAACCTTTACTGCCATTGTGTCTCCTTTCGTAAGGCCCCCGCAAGCTACAGCGCCCGCCGTTGAGGCCCACAAACTAACCACTCGCCTAATATACCTTTTTTTTGACTTGAATTTCACGAGAATGCTCGAAATTGAAAATCAAATTTACGTTAAAACGCTTTAACGTATAAAACAGCAGTTAAACCAAATAAAAGCTATTGCGTTAAACTACCCGCTTGCTTCAATGAGCTTTTCAAGGCGCAAAACACGGTGATACAAGGCCGACTTCGACAAAGGAGGGTCGGCCATTTCCCCCAAATCTCGCAGTGAGAGATCGGGGTAACGCTCTCGTAAGTCACAAAAAACTGCCAGAGCGTCCGGCAGCGTTTCGCGCAAACCGCGCCGATCAAGCTCATCGATGAGCGCAAGCTGATGTTGGGCGGCACCGGCACTTCTGGTCTGGTTGGCAAGCTCTGCGTTCACGCGACGATTCACGTCGTTCTTCACCAGCTTAACCGCGCGGGCCTCTTCAATCTCGGCAACGCTGCGCTTGGCGCCAATCAGCTGTAACAGACGTTTAATCTCCTCGGCACTCTTGATGTACACGGCATACGAGCCGCGACGCGCATTGACGCGGGCGTGAACTCCAATCTGCTCCAGAAGGTCGCAAAGCCCCTTTGCATACTCCTCGCCCTGAACCGCGATCTCCAAATGAAAATCGCCACGCGGGTCGGCAACAAAGCCTCCGGCAATCAGCGCACCGCGAATATAGGCGAGCCTGCAGCAAGGACGGGCGACGATGTGGCGCGGCACACCCGCGACGAGCCCTCCCCTACGGTCGAGAATGCCCAGCAGCACCAGAGCCTTATCCAAATCGGGCTGATCGGGCAAGGTGATGAGATAGTTTCGCACCTTGTGCAGGACCGACTTACGAACCGTGAATTCGGTCTTGAGCTTAAGGATACGATGCGTCAGCGCAATCATCGTGCGCGCCACAGCACCCGTCTCGGTCGCGACCGTCAAGCGGTACCGTCCCGAGCCCGCCAGCGAAAGCGTGCCGCTCACACGCGTTAGCGCAGCAAGCGTCGACAAATCGCAGTATTCGCATTCTGGTTCGCAGCGCGCAAGCTCGTCACGCACCTCAGCGGTAAACGACATGTAAACCTATGCCTTCGTGTTGGCACGCGACAGGTCACGGTGGGAGATGCTCACATGGTACTGAGCACCCTCCAGGTAGCGGGCCGTGGCCTCGGCAATGGCGACGCTACGGTGCTGTCCGCCTGTGCAGCCGATAGCAATGGAAAGCTGCGGCTTGCCCTCTGCGATATAACCCGGCATGACCGTATCGAGCAGCTGGGTCCAGGCCTTCCAGAACTCCTGGGTCTTAGGGTGGTCCAAGACAAAATCGGAGACCTTCTTATCGAGACCGGTCATGGTACGCATCTCGGGATCGTAGAAAGGATTGGGCAAGAAGCGCACATCGATCATGATATCCGCCTCGACGGGCATGCCATGCTTAAAGCCAAACGAGAACACGTGGACGTCCATAAGCTGCTGGTCGGACAGCTCGGAAAAAGCCATGCGAAGCTTGTTACGTAAGGCAGAAGTGCGCAAGCGACTCGTGTCGATAATCATATCCGCTCGATCGCGAACGCCCTTCAGCTGCAGACGTTCACGCTGAATAGCGTCGGCCGTGGTCTCCCCCGGCTTTGCAATGGGATGGCGGCGACGGTTTTCGCTATACCGGCGAATCAGTACCTCGTCAGACGCCTCGAGAAACACGATGTCGCAGCTCATCTCGCGCTCTTCCAGTGCGGCAACAGCATCGAGCAGTTCATCGAACAAGCCCTGGCTACGCAGGTCGCAGGTAACGGCAAGGTGCCTGCCCACGCCCGTATTGATGCCAACGAGCTCTGCAAGCTGGGCAATCAGGCGTGGGGGCAGGTTGTCGATACAAAAATAGCCCATGTCCTCAAACACATGCATGGCTTGCGTTCGGCCCGAGCCGGACATTCCGGTGATGATAACGATATCGGGGATACGCTCCGAGCGCTCCGCCGCATCCATGGCATCTCCCTTTTGCATGTGTGCCTCCTAAAATAAGCGCGGGACCCGGCCAGCGGATCCCGCGCGATCAATTGCCTTTATTGAGTATACCGCCCCAAGCGGATACGAGGCCCGTCTTACGCCTCAAGCGCAGCCTTGAACCAACTTGTAATACTCGTAGGGTGCGTAATGGCGGTGCCGACGACAACGGCCCACGCGCCGGCGTCGATTGCAGCGCGAGCCTCTTCGGGCGTATGTACGCGACCCTCGCAAATGATGGGAAGGCCGGGGAATTCCTCAGTCGCCTGACGCAGGAGCGGCAGGTCGGGACCATCGGCCATGGTGCAGTCGATGGCGGCGACGCCGTGAGAAAGCGTGGTGGATACCAGGTCAAAGCCCATATCAACAGCACGGCGAATGTCCTCGATAGTGGCACAGTCGGCCATCAGGAGCACACCCTCCTCGTGCAGCGGGCGGAAGGTATCCTCGACCGTCTTACCATCGGGGCGCGGACGATCGGTGGCGTCGATCGCCACGATATCGGCACCGGCAGCAACGCAGGCGCGAGCGTGACGCAGCGTCGGCGTGATGTAAACGCCCTCGTGCCCATCCTTCCACAGGCCGATAACAGGAACCTCACAGCGGCCCTTAATGGCGGCAATGTCGGCAAGGCCCTGGCAGCGAATGGCGGCGGCGCCGCCAAGCTCGCAAGCGCGGGACATTTGAGCCATGGTCTCGGGCGTACGAAGCGGCTCGCCCATATACGCCTGAACGCTCACGACGAGCTTACCCTTCAGGGATTGAATCAAAGGATCGACGGTCATAAGGCTGTAACCTTTCTCAGAACAGCCTCCCGAGGCATGTCGTCTCGGGAGGCTCCTACAGCAGATACGTTTACTTTAACGAAGCAAGAAGATGCTCAGCAGCACCGATGAGCGGCGCGTCGCCCTCCAGAGAGCCGATGAGGATCGGCGTGTCCTGAAGCGGGTCGAGCGCCTGGCTGGCATAGCCCTCGTGCACCGAGTCCTTCCACGTCTGTGAACGCCAATCGGGACCTTGGTGAATCACGCCGCCCGAAAGCACGATGACCTCGGGGTCCAGGATGTTAGCGAGCGAGCCCAAGCTGGCACCCAGCGCAAAGCCGGCGTCATGGATGACCTCGGTCGCCTTTGCGTCGCCCGCACGGCACAGGTCGTTCACGTCACGGCCGACCGAAGGACGGCTGGGGTCGACGCGGCCAAAACGCTCATCGTACATACGACCAATGGAAGTGCCCGAAGCAACCGACTCCAGATGGCCGGAACGCCCGCAGGCGCAGGGAATGCCGGCGGCAGCCGAGCACTCGATGTGGCCCATATGGCCGGCAGCACCATGGAAGCCCTGCATCACGCGGCCGTTCTCGACATATGCGCCGCCGATGCCCGTACCGATGCCCAAACACAAGACGGAGAACTTGCCCTTGCCGACGCCCCAGTGGGCCTCGCCCAGAGCATGAGCCTGCACGTCGCCTACAACGGCAACGGGAAGGCCGAGGTCCTCGCGCAGGCGCGGCCCCAACTGAACGCCGGACCAGCCGGGCATAATCTCATTGGCATACGCGATGGCGCCCGTCTTGGGGTCGACGACACCGGCAGCGCCGATGCCAACTCCGAGGACCTCGACATCGGGATTTGCCTCAAGAGCTGCCTTGATAGACGCCTCGATGCGCTGGAAGACCGCTTCGCCACCCTCCTGGGCCTCGGTGGGAACCTCAGCCTCAAAAACGGGATGGGGCACACCGCCGTCAGCCGGGTACTCCATGATGGCAGTCGCGATCTTAGTTCCGCCGATATCGACAGAGCAGACGTACTTGTTCTCCATGTCGTTCTCCTTCGGAGACAAAAACAACTACAGGAAATGAAGGCGGTGTTATCGCCGCAACTTGGTAAAGGTTTCCCAGGTGCCCGAGGTTGGGGTGAAAGTGGTCGGGCGTTGACCTAATGGGTCACGCCCGACCACTTGAGCCCCAAGATCGGGTGCCTGGGGAAGCTTTACAGGAGACCGTTGTCCTGGAGGACCTTGCGAATCGCCTCGACGTTTTCACCGGTCATGGCCTTCACCGGGCGCGGCATGGTCGGGCTGTCGAAGATGCCCATGAGGTTCATAGCGGTCTTGAAGGCGCCGACGCCACCGGCATAGCCCTGGACGCCCGAGGTGACATCCCAGATGTGCGAAATCTCATTGAGGCGATCCTGCTCGGCCTTGACGGTAGCCCAGTCACCAGCCTGAGCGGCCTTCCACTGACGAACGTAGCCCTCGGGCTCAACGTTGGCGAGGCCCGGGACGGAACCGTCGGCGCCACCGAGATAGGCACCGTCGACGACGACCTCATGGCCGGTAAGGATGCTCATCGGATGGCCGTTCTTCTCGTTCTCCTGAATGAGGTAGCGGAACGAGATGTCATCGCCCGAGGAATCCTTGACGCCAGTCAGGACGCCCTCAGCGCCGAGCTTAGCAAGGAGCTTCCAGGGGAGCTTGGTGTGAACGCACACGGGAATGTCATAGGCGAAGATGGGCAGGTCGAGCTCCTCGTGCAGGATGCGGAAATGCTCCTCAACCTCGGTCATGCCCTGCAGGGCATAGAACGGGCAGGTGGCGACGAGCGCATCGGCGCCCAGCTCCTGAGCGACCTTGCCGTGCTCGATCATGCGCTCGGTCTCGGTATCGATGATGCCGACCAAGACGGGCACGCGGTGGTCGACGATGCGGACGGCCTCGGCGATGATCTGGCGACGACGCTCGTCGGTGGAGAAAACGACCTCACCCGAAGAGCCCAAGAAGAACAGGCCATCGACGCCGGCGTCGATCATGCGGTTGATGCTGCGCTCAAAGGAGGCAACGTCGAGCTGGTGGTCTTCGGTATCGGGAACAACGACGGGAGGGATAACGCCGGTGAATTTCTGAGTTGCCACAAGAATCTCCTTAGTTGTCTGGCGGGCGGCCCTATGCCACCCACTCTTGTTGGCAGTGTCCAGGCCGTCTAGGCCAAAGAACACGGATAGAACGTTTGGTTAAAGAAGTCGACGACTTCGTTTTCGAACGCATTGATACGCTCGTGAGCGTATTTGGCATAGATGATATGCCTCCGGTCACACTCAAGACCGTTGAATACGGCAAACTGGCCCTTGGGATCGCTCACGGTATCCATGAGCGATGTGCCCATGAGTACCGATCCGCGCACCCGAGACGACAGCGCCTCGAGACCGCTGGGAAGCGGATTGGCAAGCGCCGTGCAGGCAAGGCCCCGCTCGTCCAGAGCAGAAACCGCTAGCGCGACACCGCCGCCAAGGCCCTCGCCCCATGCAAAGATGCGGTCGGGATCCATGCCATCAAGATTGCGCGCAACCTTCGCCAGGGCGCAGCCCCAACGGACGCGCTCGACAAAAGCAGGCGAGATAATCCCCTGCTGCAGATCGCTGGATCCAATAGTCTCATCGTCCAGCGCAAGCACGGCATATCCCATGGCAGCAAACCTCGTCATGTGATGCCATCCCCGCACGGGTCGGTCGATGTCATGGAACATCAGGCAGAGCGGAACAAGCTCGGATCTTCGGGCGCAACCAGAGGGCTCAATCAAACGGCCGTGCACGACATATCCGCCGAGCTCAAAGGAAATCTCGGAGTAGCGCGCGCACGGATTTGCGAAATCAATCGCCGTAACGGTCAGCCCGCAAACCTCAAGGTCCGAAGCGGCTGTCTCCAACTCGGAAACATCCGCAGAAGCATCGCCGCGCCAATCCCGGAAATCAGAGAGCCTTGACGAAACCGTCCCAGGAATCCCCGCAAGCTCGGAGACAATCAGCTCATTGACATTGCTCTCGCACTTAGACATGAGCCTCCCCTCCCTTGCAGAAAAACGGAATAATCAGATCGTCAAAATCCTGAATCTCCTCGTGGCCAAAGCCTTCAAAGAACTCATGGTGCTTTTCACAGGTCAGGTTGTTGTAGACTGCAAACTGCGTCGCCGGAGGACAGACGATATCGGCTGTGCCCGTGCCAAACAGCACAGGGCATTTGACCATGGGGGCAAAGTTCTTGGAATCGAAGTACGCCAGCTTGGCATAGGCCTCGTCAATACGAGTCGAGTCCTCGTCAAACCAGCGAGACCAATAGCGCAGGCCCTCGTAGGCAATGTCATCGGCATCCAAATCCCAGACCAGGCGGAAATCCGACAGGAAGGGATAGAGGATGGCAGCGCGATTGATAAGCTCGCTGTTAAGTGCACAGGTCGCAATGCCCAAACCGCCGCCCTGCGATGCGCCGTTCACAAACACACGGGCAAGATCGATGCCTTCGAGCTCACGAACAATACGGCAAAGAATGCGGATATCTTGGTGCAAGCGGACATAGTAGAGGTTGGCCGGGTCGCCGTCGATACCGGCGACGATATGGCCCGCGACCGTCGTGCCCTCAAATCCACCAATGTCCTCGGACGGGCCTCCTTGGCCAGGACAATCGAGAGCAATGAGCGCCATGCCCATGCCCGCAAACGACGCCTGCTCAAACCAGCTGCGGCTCGCACCCGGATATCCATGGAACTGAAGTACCAATGGCACGGGCTCGTCCGAGACAGGTTTAAGGTACTTGGCGTGCAGGCGAGCGCCACACATGCCGGTATACCAGAGATCGAAAAGCTGGCAGGTCACGGCATCGGTGACCGATGCCGCCTCGATCGCATAGTCAAGCCCGACGGCGTCAGCCTCGGCCATGCGATTCTTCCAAAAGAGATCGAAATCTGATGGACGGGGCATGGCGCCTCGATATTCACCAAATTGATGTTGTAGCTCCTGAGCACTTGGCATGGCTCGTGAACCCAACCTTTCGAAATCGCAACGGAACCGGGCGCACGGGAGGGAAAGCGAAGTTACTCGCCGAGCTTGGGATGCAGCAGCGACGGCGCAGCGCCGAGCAGCATCTTGGTGTAGGGGTCTTGAGGATGCTGGAAAACCTGTTTGGCCTCGCCCTGCTCGACGATCTTGCCGCCATTCATGACGATGATGTCGTCGGAAATATAGCGGACCGTCTGGATGTCATGGCTAATGAACACCATGGCCAGGCCGAGTTCCTTCTTAAGGTCGGTCAGCAGGTTGAGAATCTGCGCGCGGACCGAAACGTCCAGAGCCGAGGTGGGCTCGTCGGCGATGATGGCATCGGGGTTCAGCGACAGGGCACGGGCAATTGCGACGCGCTGGCGCTGGCCGCCCGAAAGCTGGCCGGGAAGAACCTCGGCGGCAGAACTGGGCAGACCGGTGAGCTCCAAGAGTTCCTTGACGCGCTTCTCCTGCTCGGCCTCGGTGCCCAGATTGTGGACGCGCATGGGATCGAGCAGCTGCTCGCGAACGACCATGCGGGGGTTGAGTGCCGTCGCGGGGTTCTGGAACACGACCGAGATGACGCGGCCCATGTGACGACGGTCCTCGGCGGTACGCTTGGTGACGTCCTTGCCCTTAAAGTAGACCTTGCCGCTCGTGGGGGCCTGCAGGCCGCACATGACGTTAGCCGTGGTGGACTTTCCGCAACCGGACTCGCCGACGATGCCGATGGTCTGTCCGGGCATGAGCTTAATCGTTACACCCTGGACGGCGTGAACCAGGTTGGGGTGCAGAATCGAGCCGGTACGGGTCCTAAAGGTGACGTGGACGTCATCAAGGAAGATGATCGGCTCGACGCCGTTGACTGCGGTCTCGCTCATCTACATCACCTCCGCGTGAGGGGTCAAACCATTTGCCTTGAGCACCTCGTCGGGGAGCTCGGAATAGAAGTGCTCGGTGCCGGGCACGCGCTTGAAGACCGGACGGGTGTCCAGGCCGATGCGCGGATGGCTCGAGCGGGGCGCGAAGCGATCGCCCTTGGGGAAATCGCGCGGGCTCGGAACGGCGCCGGGCACCTGGTGCAGGCGGCCCGAACCGCTCTCGATGGACAGGACGGAGCCCAGAAGGCCGCGGGTGTACTCGTGAATCGGGTTGGTGAGCAGCTCCTTGGTGGGCGCCTGCTCGATAACCTGGCCGGCGTACATAACCGTAATGTTGTGGGCGACCTCGGCGACCAGCGCCAGGTCGTGTGAAACGAAGATCATGGCAAAGCCGAGCTTGGCCTGAAGGTCGTTGAGCAGCTTGATGACCTGCTTCTGGACGGTGACGTCCAGAGCGGTCGTGGGCTCGTCGCAGATGACCAGCTTGGGGTCGCGGGTAAGGGCCATAGCGATCAGAACGCGCTGACGCTGACCACCGGAAAGCTCATGCGGATAGCTCTCGAGCGTACGCTTGGGATCGAGGCCCACGAGCTCCAGGAGCTCCTCGGCGCTGCGGGTGCCGCCGCGCTTGGTGAGCTGCTTCATCTGGGCAGAGATGAGCATAGAGGGGTTGAGCGAGGACAGGGCGTCCTGATAGACCATGGCGATATCGGTACCGCGCAGGCCGAACCACTCCTTCTTGCTCATCTTGAGCAGGTCACGACCCTCCCAGAGGACCTCGCCGGAAAGGTGCTCGTCCTCATCGGTCAGGCCCATGATGGCCAGCGTGGTGATGGACTTACCGCAACCGGACTCGCCCACCAGGCCCATGGTCTGACCAGGACGGACGTCAAAGTTGACATGGTCGACGACGTTGATATCACCGTGATGCTCAAACTGAATGCAGAAGTCACGGACCGAGAGAATCGGCTCGACAGACTCGTCGGGCACATGGCGGTCGTTACGCTTGAGCTCGACATCGCGCAGGGCGCCAAGGCGAGCGGAGAGGGACTGAGCCTGCTCCTTGTAGGCACGAACGGGGTCGGAGACCAGCAGATCGGCCTCGCGACGCTTGGAGGAATCGGTCGGATCCAGGGCGGCGGAGGGAGCAGCGGCCATGGCGTCGGTAATGCCCTCGGAGAGGATGTTGAGCGCCAGGCAGGTGATCATAATGGCCAGGCCCGGGAACAGCGCCTGCCACCAACGGCCAGCGAGCACGCCGCCGCGGGCGTCGGCGAGGATGTTGCCCCAGGTAGCGGTGGGCTCCTGGATGCCGGCGCCGATGAAGGTCAGCGAGGCCTCGAAGATGATGGCGTCGGCGACCAGGGTAACGGTGAAGACCATAATCGGAGCGATGCAGTTGCGCAGAACATGCTTGATCAGAATCCACGGAGCCTTGGCGCCGGACACGATGACCGCGCGGACATAGTCCTCACCGTACTCGGACACGATGTTGGCGCGCACGATACGGGCGATCTGCGGGGTGTACATAAAGCCGATCGCAAAGATGATCGACGGCACGGAATTGCCCAGGATGGAAACGAAAACGGCTGCGAGGGCGATACCCGGGATGGACATGATGATGTCCAGGATACGCATGATCGCCTCAGAGATAGACTTGCGCGAAACCGCTGCAAGAGCGCCGACAACGGAACCACAGACCAAAGCCATGGCGGTAGCACCAAAGCCGATGATCAGCGAGTAACGTCCGCCGTAGAGCATGCGCGAAAGGATGTCGCGGCCCTTGTCGTCGGTACCGAAGATAAACCCGTTGCCGGGAGCCTGGCGAGCCGTAAAGATCTCAACCGGGCTATAGGGGGCAAGCAGGGGAGCAAGGATCGCAGTCAGGGCGACCAGCACCAGAACGACGGCGGCAATCTTAGAAGACAGCGTCATCTTCTTCCAGCCACCGAGCTTGAGCCCCTTGGAGGCAGCCTTCTCGAGCTGCTCGGTTTGCTTCTCTCGAATCTTTACCATAATCTACACCGTCCTGATGCGCGGGTTGATGAGCAGGTAGAGCATGTCAACCACGATGTTGATGATGATGAAGGCAAGAGCAACGACGATAACGACGCCCTGAACCAGGTTCGCCTCGTTGCCCTGAACGCCCTGCAGAATCGCAGTGCCCATGCCGGGGAGGTTGAAGATAACCTCGATGACGACGGCGCCGCCCATGAGGTAGCCGATCTTAAGACCGAGGGTGGTGACCGGGGTGATCAGCGCATTGCGAAGAACGTTGATGCCGACGACGACCTTCTCGGGAACGCCGGCGCCACGAGCCATACGGACATAGTCCTTGTCGAGCTCCTCGACCATGGCGGTACGCACGATACGAGTCATCTGGCCCGTCAGCGGAAATGCCAAGGCGATAGCGGGCATGATCATACGTCCCAGATAGCCAACCGGATTCGTGGTGAAGTGAGGCAGAGCACCCGATGCCGGGAGCACCTTAAGGTAGGAAGAGAACAGCAGGATCAACAGAACGGCAAGCCAGAACGACGGGGTTGCCAAGCCGGCGATGGAAAAGACGCGGATCACTTGGTCCGGCCATTTGTCGCGATACAGTGCCGCGATGACGCCGAGCAAAAACGAAACGACCGCACCGATGGCAAGACCGATGAAGGTCAGCTGCATCGTGACGGGCAGGGCCGTGGAGATGCGCTTGGCAACGGAGTTGCGGGCAGCGCCGTAGGTACCCATGTCGCCATGAATCAAATCGCCCATATAGCGCACGTAGCGCACGGGCCAGGGGTCGTCCAGACCATACTTCTCATGGTACTCGGCAACCGCCTCGGGCGAGGCACCGTCACCCAACGCCGTGTAGGCGGGGTCGGTCTTGGAGAACGACATAAGGAAGAACACCAGGACGGTGACGCCCAATGCCATGATCGGCAGCGCCACAAGACGCCTTCCAATCAAACGTAGCAAGTTGTTCACGTTCTCTCCCCTTTCTTTTGTCGGTAGGACCAACTGGTATATGAGTACGGATACTCATTACAAGACCCGAGCGACATCGTTGCCGCCCGGGTCTTTGTTTCAACTATGAGGATACGGTCCCAACGGCCGACATCCTGCATACAGACTCAAGCGAGTCTTACGCCTTGACGGTCGCAACGCCCCTGAAGGACATGCTCGTCGTGCCGATGCCCTTGAAGCCATCGAGGGCCTCGCCGTTGGGCGCAGTGGACGGATCGTCCCAGGAAGCGGAGACGGTCTTGACGTGGACAACGGGGTACAGAACGGCGTTGTCGGCGATGATGTCGAAGCACTCGTTCCACTTCTTCTGCTGCTCGTCGCCCTCGGCGGCAAGAGCCTCGTCCATGAGACCGTGAAGCTTCTGCCACTCAGCGGACTCCTTCCACGGGCAACGGGTCTGCATCCAGACATTGTCGCCGTACCACCAGTTGAGCAGCAGGTCGGGGTCGGCGCCGAAGCAGGAAGGATCGCCAGGGGCAAGGAGGATATCGTAGGCCTCGCCGCCGTCGATGGCAGCATAGGTGGCCGGCGAGGTATCGGTCTGGATGGTCACCTCGAAGCCGAGAGCGTCGAGGTCGTTCTTGACCTGGGCGGCCATGCCCTTAATCTGCTCGTTGTCGGTGGTGCGCAGGGTGATGGCACCCGGGGTGATGCCAGACTCTTCGATGAGCTTCTTAGCCTTCTTGGCGTCGGTCTTGTACACCGTGGAAGCCTCATGATAGTTGGTGAAGCTCTTGGGCAGGTAGCAGCTGGCAGCGGTGGCAAGGCCGGCGAAGGTGTTGCTGACCATCTTCTCGGTGTCGAGCGCATACATGACAGCCTGACGGACCTTGACGTTGTTCCAAGGCTCCTTGGCGACGTTGAACATGATGAAGCGGGTGCCGAAACCCTGAACGTTATCGATCTTGCAGCCGGCACTCTCGAGCTGGTCGACGGCGTCAGCGGTAACGAGCTCCATAACGAGCGTGGAGCCCTCCTGCTGAGCGGTAACGCGAGCGGTGGGGTCGGTCAGGATGCTGTACTGAATCTTCTTATCCTCGGCAGCATACTCACCGTTGTACTCGGGGTTGGGAACCAGGGTGATCTCGGTATCGGAGATAGAGTCGTACATCCAGGGGCCGGAGCCGATCGGCTGCTTGGCGCGATCCTCCTCGGTCTGGGTGGCCGGGGTAACGCGGATGATGGCAAGACGATCCTTGAGCAGAGAGAAGTTGGGGACCTTGGTCTTGACCGTCACGGTGCTGGCGTCCTTAGCCTCGATGGACTCGAAGGGCTGGAAGAACGGAGCGTAGGTAGCGGAAGCGGCGCAAGCGGTGTAGGAAGCGACGACGTCGTCAGCAGTGACCTCTGTACCATCGGAGAACTTGGCGCCCTTGCGGATGGTGACCTCGAAAGTGGTGTCGTCCACAGACTTGGGATCGTCGGTGGCGAGCTCGTTGAAGGTGCTGTAGTCGTGGTAATCGATGCCGTAAAGGCCCTCGACGACATGCCAGTTAGCGCCCAGGCCAACAGCGGAGCCGGTGCTGGCGGGGTCGAAGCTGGACGGAGCGTAAGCGGAACCAGCGGTAATCACGCCGCCGCCACGGTTAGCGGAATCGGTGGAGCTGACAGCGGAACCCTCGTCGCTGGAGCTGCCACCGCAGCCGGTGAGACCAAGGCCGGCGACAGCAGCGACGCTGCCGGTGAGGCCGAGGAACGAACGCCTGGACATACCCTTGTTGATGATGGCCATGTCTTCTCCTATCAATAGAGAATCTTACCCGGAGGCACCTAGACTTGCCCCCGCGCAACTTGCGGACGACATATACCTTACCTACCGACAAACCCAACTTGGGTGCCGCGCTCGGCGACCGATACGTACATCCGCTTGAACGGTATTTACTACCGTTCACCGAATTCGTTGACAAACGATACTGCAGACAGTATGTATCGGCGAGGTGAGATATCAGTCTTCGTCAACCCGCAGGATAGCAGGGTTATCGCTTGGGTTAGTCAAACGTTTTAGCGTTAATAAAACCCGAAACCAGCAGGCAATCACAGTGAAATAAAAGCTTGAAATTCACCCAATCATATATATCAGTTATTTAGGGTTGTTTAGTTTTCAGATCCACTTGTGGAGGCCTTGTCTCGCTCTTCATTCCAGGCAGCAAGAGCCTCATGGACCGATCTTGCGACATCGGCAGGAACGCCTCGAACTTCTGCGATCTCTTTCTCACTCGCCGCGCGCAACCGCTTCATCGAGCCAAAATGGCGCATAATAGCACGTTTTCTAGTGGGTCCCACACCTGGTACATCGTCGAGCACCGAGACCGTCATTGCCTTATCGCGCAGCTCGCGATGGAATGTAATGGCAAAACGGTGCGATTCGTCTCGTACCTGTTTAATCAGATAGAGCGAAGCGGACCCTGTCGGCAGCACGACAGGCGTCTCGTCCCAAGGCACGAAAACCTCCTCATCGGCCTTCGCCAAGCCGCAAACTGGTATATCGAGTCCAAGGGCCTCAAGTTGTTTGATGGCTGCCGTCAACTGCGGCTTGCCGGGGCGCGAGCCAAAACGCTCGTCGGCCATGCGCTCGGGAGCGTAGCGCCGACCAAGGACCTCGGACATCGACACGAAGTCGTTCGCCTCGTCCAGTTCGGCCTGGATTTTAAAGCGTCGGTACTGGCTCTTGTCGGCATGGCCGTTGGTAAACACCACCATCGACGCAACCGTGAAGGTGCCATGCAGCGTGGAAATATCGAAGCACTCGATACGCATCGGAGGCTCGGGCAGTGCCAGAGCACTCTCGAGCTCCAAAAGTGCCTGATTGGTGCGGTCGTCGGCATAGCCCGTGCGCATCATGTAGCGCATAAGGGCATGACGGGCATTTTTGGATGCCATATCGAGTAATCGATGCTTTTCACCGCGCTGAGGTCTATGGAGATGACAGGAGCGTTCGCGTTTGGCCGCAAGCCACTCCCCTAGCGTCTCTGCGTCCTCAAGCTCAACAGAAAGATTGATCTCAGCTGGAATATCAGCCGTCTCGTCGTAATAGCGCTTAAGAAAGCCCGATTGAAGTTCTTCTTCGTCGACATCCAAACCCTTATCGAGAATAAACTCGCAGGTTCGAACCGTTCGACCCTCACGCACGACAAAAACGCAAGCGGCGGAAATGGTCTCTTCGCGATAGAAGCCGATAACATCGATATCGACGCTCGATGGAAAGACTACCTGTTGGCGATCGTCCAGGCCCCTAATGACGTCCAGGCGGCGCTTGACGCGGGCGGCGCGCTCAAAATCGAGCGCCTCGGCGGCCTCCGTCATCTCGGATGTCAGCTCGTCAACGACGTCCTTGCGATGGCCAGACAAAAAACGTTCGACACGTTTGACGTTCTTGGCATAGTCCGTAGGAGAAATCGCGCCGACACACGCCCCCGGTCCACGGCCGACATGATAGTCAAAGCAGGGGCGTCCGTTTTGCGCGCAAATCATATTGACGATGTCTTCTTCGCCCTTATGAGATTCGACGATGCGGCGGCAGCGACGCCACTCCGCACAGGATGCCGAGCAAATGGGAATAACCTTGCGCAGCGTATCGATGGTTTCACGCGCCGCACGGCTATCGGTATAGGGGCCAAAATAGCGCGTCCCTGGCTTATGGCGCTCACGCGTGTATTTAATAGCGGGAAATAGATCGCTCTTGGTGATAGCGATAAAGGGATAGCTCTTATCGTCCTTAAGATCGACGTTAAAGTACGGATGGTACTGACCGATTAGATTGCGCTCGAGTACCAATGCCTCGTGCTCGGTCTCCACAACGATATAGTCGAAGCTCGCCACCAGCTGCATCATAAGCGGGATCTTCTGGCGCTCGTCCTGCAGCGTCACGTACTGGCGCATACGGGAACGCAAGTTTTTCGCCTTGCCAACGTAGATGACATCGCCCTTGGCATCTTTCCAAAGGTAACATCCGGGCTGCGTGGGAACGCGCGAAACCTGCTCGGCAAGTGTTGGTATGTTGTCGTGACCGGCCACGCGCACCTACTTGCGACGAAGCAGCGCCGAGACCTCGGGCATCTTAAGGACGACGGCAAGGCCAAAGGTAACAACAAGCGAGGCGACACCCGCAACGCAAACGTAGCCAAGAGTAATCAGAATCGAGCCGCCAAGTGCCCCGACAAAGTGTTCAAGCGCCCACATGACGCCGGCGCCTGCGGCAGCACCTAGGCCACCGAGCAAAAGGCCAAAGAAACCGCCATGTAGGATAGATTTGACCTGAAGGCCACGCAGGCGACGACGCAGCCACCACAGCGAACAGCCGACCAAAATCACATAGTCGACAACATACGAAAGCGCAATCGCAGGCATGCCGTAGCCCAGCACCACACCAAACAACAGCACCGAACCGGCCTGTCCGATGGCAGAGTAAAGGCAATAACGACCGTAGGGCTTCATGTCGAGCAAGGCCGAGAAGCTCTTCTGCATGAGCACGACCACGCCGTAGAGCGGCAGCGAAAGCGCCAGGTAAATAAGAAACTCCGACACCAACGCCACGCCGGACTCATCGAACTTGCCGGCGCAGTAAATCATATTGAGCGGGCGGGCGAAGACAATCAGATATAACGCGAACGGAATCAGGAAGAAGAGCATCTGGGCAACGCCACTCGAGATGCCAGTGCGAACGCTGTCGTAGTCCTGTTCTTGGGCATCATGCGATAGCTCGGTATAGAGCGCCGTCGAAAGCGAGGCGGCGATCAGCGCATAAGGCAGCGTATACCACAGGCGTGCATACGCAATGACGGAAGGTCCGGTCTCGGGCTGCACCACCAGTGCGGCGGCATTAGTGATGGAGGTCGAGACAAACATGCACACCGTGGCGAGCAGCGTCGGAATGCCCAACGTAATCGTCTGGCGCAGTGCGGGGTCCTTAAAGTCGATATGGATATGGGGATGCACGCCGTGCTTGCCAAGCGCGGGAATCTGACATGCCATCTGAACAAAGACACCGAGGGTCGTACCGGCCGCAATCAAGATGATGCCGGCACGTTCGCCAAACTGTGCGGACACGGGCGCAAAACCCATAAAGCTCGCAATGACGATCACATTGTTGAGGACCGGGGCAAACGTCGACCAAAAGTAGTCGCGGTGTGCGTTGAGAACACCCGAGAACACCGAGCCCAAACCATAAAACAGAATCTGGATGGCAAAGAAACGGAACATGAACGCAGCGGTATCCATGCTGCCACCGTCACCCGAAAGGAACGATTGCGTCCAGATAAAGCCCGGGGCGAACACGGTCCCCACCAACGAAATGCCACCCAGCACTAAAAGCAGAATGCCGAGCAGGTTGCCCACGTACTCGTTCGAGGCCTCGCGACCCTGCTCACGCCTCACGCCCATGTACACGGGCAAAAACGCCGTCACGAGCATGCCACCCATCACGAGTTCGTAGAGCATATTGGGCAGGTTGTTGGCGACCTGATAGGAGGACGAGAGTAGCGACATGCCGATAGCGGCCGCCATTGCCCACGTGCGGATAAAACCGGTGACGCGAGACACGATAGTCAGGATGGTCATAAGCCCGGCGGAACGACCAACCGTGGAGTAGTCCGACGAGCCCATGTCGTCAGTGTCATCTCGCGACGAAGAAGCTTCGGATGAGGGTGTCTGAGGCGCAGATTCTTTTGCAAAATGAGCTCCGCGCTTCAATTCTTCCTGCGGCATCGCTCAGTCCTCTCTCGTAATCGCGGCAACCGTCGCCCCGCAAAATGCAATTAAATCATCGGGTGCAAGCTCGAGCTGATAACCACGCTTGCCTCCCGAAATAAAAATGGTATCCCAAAGGACACACGTCTCATCAATGAGCGTCCGGTAGCGTTTTTTCATACCGACCGGGCTGCAGCCGCCGCGAACGTAGCCAGTCGCCGCAAGCAAATCCTTCACATGCATCATAACCAAGGACTTCTCCCCCGCGGCACGCGCGGCGGACTTTAGATCGAGCTCATCGGCAACAGGGATACAGCACACGACATAGTCGTTGGACGGTGTCACGCAGACCAAAGTCTTAAATCCTTGACCGGGCTCCTCGCCAAGCTGCTCCGAAATCGCGACCCCCAGGCCCACCGACTCATCACCATCGTCTTCGTACGTATGTAGAACATAGGAAATGCCGGCGCTTTCCAGCTCGCGCATCGCATTGGTTTTTGGCGTCTTTACAGCCTTTGCCATGACATATCCTTTCCCTCGCATTCGGACGCAAAGATTAAGTATATGTCCAATTCGGCTGCATACGTCACTTCGGCACAGCAAGCGCCATCGAATCACAAGGAGTCGATGGCGCCCATAAACTGAATCGCCTATTTATTGAGCATCAAGTTGAGCCTGACGCTCCCGGTCACGCCTGAGCAACGGCGCCAAAAACTTGCCCGTATAACTCTGCGGACAGTCCGCAACCTGCTCCGGTGTGCCCGAAACCACGACGGTTCCGCCGCCGTTACCGCCCTCGGGACCCATATCGATCAGGCGGTCGGCAACCTTGATGACATCAAGGTTGTGCTCAATCACCAGCACCGTGTTGCCCGCATCGACCAAACGCTGCAGCACATCGAGCAGCTGGCGGACGTCCTCAAAATGAAGACCGGTCGTCGGCTCGTCCAAAATATAGAACGTCTTGCCCGTCTGGCGTCGATGAAGCTCCTTGGCGAGCTTCACACGCTGCGCCTCGCCGCCCGAGAGTGGCGGGCTGGCCCAGGCTCACGTAGCCTAAGCCTACATCGTACAGCGTCTGGAGCTTGCGCTTAATCTGCGGGATATTCCCAAAGAAGGCCAGCGCCTCGGTGACGCTCATGTCGAGCACGTCCGAGATGGTCTTGCCACGGTAGGTGACCTCGAGTGTCTCGCGGTTGTAGCGTTTACCGCCGCAAACTTCGCAGGGAACGTAGATATCGGGAAGGAAGTGCATCTCGATCTTGATCTGCCCGTCGCCCTTGCACGCCTCACAGCGCCCGCCACTCACATTAAAGGAGAAACGACCCGGCGAGTAGCCGCGCGCCTTCGACTCCGGCGTACTCGCAAACAGTGCGCGAAGATCATCCCACAGGCCGATATAGGTAGCAGGGTTGGAACGCGGCGTACGGCCAATCGGCGACTGGTCGATATCGATAACCTTATCGATACACTCAATGCCCTCGATTTTCTTATACGGACCCACAGGGCGCGTCGAGCGGTGAATGGCATTCGTAAGGGCAGGCGCAATGGTGTCGGTAACCAGGGAGCTCTTGCCCGATCCCGACACGCCGGTAACAACCGTAAGCGTACCAAACTCGATCTTGGCAGTAACGTTTTTGAGGTTGTTGGCTCGAGCGCCCGTAATTTTAAGGCAGCCGCGACCGGGCTTGCGCCGTTCATCAGGCACCCGAATCATTCGTTTGCCGGTCAGGTAAGCGCCCGTCATCGACTCAGGACACGCCATGATATCAGCAGGCGTTCCCGCCGCGACTACGTGCCCGCCGTTGACA
>CAJLLB010000010.1 GCA_905207425.1 uncultured Collinsella sp. | reverse complement strand
GCGTTGACGAGCTTCGTCACGTCGGCCTTGGCGAGACCGGTCTTGGCCTGGAGGGCGGTGATAAATTCGGACTTGTTCATTTCAATGACTCCTGAAGGGACCGTGAGTCCCGATAGTGCGGCCCGTCCTCCTGACGGACAGGGCCCGAATACCGAGTCGAACACGGAAAGGGACCCGAGCTCGACTTGGGCACAATCATAGCAAAGTCTTCTCGCCGCAGCGATTGCCCTCCAACGGATCCGAAGGGCTTCGGGGCCTGCGAACGATGCCCGCCCCCTCTTGCAATTTTTCCGAAAAAAGGGCAGGCATTTTCGCCCGAAAGCGTGGTCAGGAGCCGATTTCGAGCATTTCTTCCGCATTTCTGCGTAGATTTGCGAGGGTTTTCCGCCATTACGGAACCGTCGGACCGGCCGAGACACCTTTGCGACCCTGCAGAAAGACCCAAGAATTTACAAGCTGCTACCAATTTAAGGCCTGAAACAACCTTCCGGAATTCTGCAATTCATTTGACGCGCATCAAGTTTTCCCCAAAAAAAGAGCCCTGCGGCGGCTCGAACGTGCGTCCCGCAGGGCTTCAGAGACTTCCTTGGGCTCAGCAGATTCGCGGAAGCTGCTCGCCCGCGAGCCAGTCGACGGTCCGGCGTCCGCCCATGAGGGTGACCATCTCGACCATGCCGACTGGGACGTCAGAGTCGTCCGTCACGCGACCGATCCTTGCGGCGTTCTCGCCATAGGGCGAGACGCGCATGGCGGCGAGCGCCGCGTCGGCCTCGTCTTCGGGGACGATCACGATCATCTTGCCTTCGTTGGCGACGTATAGCGGATCGAGTCCGAGGAATTCGCAGGCGCTCCGGACTTCGGGGCGCACGGGCACGGTGCTCTCCTCAAGAAGGATCCCAACGTTGCTCTGGGAGGCGATTTCGTTGAGTGTGGCGGCAAGGCCTCCGCGGGTCGGATCGCGCAGCACGTGGACGTGCGGGGCGGCGGAAAGGACCGCCTCGACCATTTCGTTCAATGGTGCGCAGTCGCTCTCGACGGTCGTGCCGAAGCTCATGCCTTCGCGGAAGGAGAGGATGGCGGTGCCGTGGTCGCCCATGGTGCCCGAGATGAGCACGGCGTCGCCGGGACGTGCGGCGCGCCCCGAGATCGTGCCCTCCGAGATCTTTTCGCCGATGCCGGAGATCGCGATGTAGACGCCGTCTCCGTGGCCTCGCTCGACCACCTTGGTGTCGCCCGTGATTATGGACACGCCCGCCTCGTGCGCCGTCTCGGCCATCGTCTGCACAATCTGGCGGAGCTTATCCATGGGATAGCCCTCTTCAAGGATAAAGCCGCACGACAGGTAGCGCACGTTGGCGCCCGAGGTCGCGACATCGTTAACGGTTCCGCACACGGCGAGGCGGCCGATGTTGCCACCGGGGAAGAACTGCGGCGAGACTACAAAGCTGTCGGTCGACATGGCGATGCGCCCGCTCGCGGGCAGCGCGGCGACGCCGGCATCGTTGCCTTCGAGCAGCTCGGGCGAACCAAAGGCATCTAAAAAGACCTCATCGATGATGCGCTTCATCATCTGTCCGCCGGAGCCGTGGCCCAACAGGACGGTGCTATCGGTGATGCTATGGGACATATCCAAAACTCCAATCGTGGGAGGTGTCAGTGCGCGGGGGCGTTCGGGCTAGACTCGGTAACGGTAGCACGCCGCGCAGCTGCCTTCGGAACTCACCATGCACGGGCCGACGGGGTGCTCGGGCGTGCAGGTGCGGCCAAAGAGCGGGCAGCTGCTCGGCGTAATGGCTCCGCGCAGCACGTCGCCGCAGCGGCATCCGCGCGGCTCAACCGTCGGCTCAACGGGCACGTCAAAGCGAACGCGGGCATCAAAGCGCGAGAACTCGGGGCGGATGGAAAGGCCCGAGTTGGCAATCGGCCCCAGCCCGCGCCACGTGGTGTCGCATGGCTCAAACACCTGCTCGACCAGCTGGCGCGCCACGGGGTTGCCGTCTGCGTTGACGCCACGGCGGTAGGCGTTGTCAATCGCCGGCCTGTCCTCGACAACCATCTGGACCAGCATGCAGATGCCCTGCAGGATATCGACCGGTTCAAATCCCGTGACCACGCCCGGGGTATTGAATTCGTCGACCAAAAAGCTAAAGGGCGCCAAGCCCGTGATGGTGGCGACGTGTCCCGGCAGGATAAAGCCGTCGATGGCGGTCTCGGGATCGTTAGCGATGGCGCGCAACGCCGGCGGCGTGGTCTTGTGGGCGCAATAGACCGAGAAGTTCAAAAGCCCGCGCGCTTCGGCCTCCAAGATGGCGGCGGCGATGGTGGGCGTTGTGGTCTCAAAGCCCACGCCCATAAAAATAACCGGGCGATCGGGGTTTTGCTCGGCAATGTCGAGTGCATCGAGCGGGGAGTACACAATGCGAATGTCACGCCCTGCCGCCTTTTGTGCAGCGAGCGAGGTGGACGATCCGGGCACGCGCATCATGTCGCCAAAGGTGGTGATGATGGCGCCGTCTATGTTGGCGAGCGCGATTGCGTGGTCGATGTCGCGGTTGGCGGTGACGCAGACGGGGCAGCCCGGGCCGCTCAGCAGCTTGAGCCCGGTCGGCATAATGGAGCGAAAGCCATAGCGCCCGATGCTCACGGTATGCGTGCCGCAGACTTCCATAAGGTTGATGGTGCGGTCGCCGACAAGCTCATGAATGCGCTCGATGAGCTCGCGAGCCAGCTTGGGATCGCGGAATGCCGAGAAATCGATACCGGAGCGCGCCGGCTGCTCGGGCGCCACTAGTAAGCCTCCGCCGGGTTGGTGGTCAGCTGGTCTTCTTCGACCAGCTCGGACATGGCATTAACAAGCTCGAGCGTTTCCTGTGCTTCCTGCTCGTCGACAATCTGGATGCCAAAGCCGGCGTGTACGAGAATATAGTCGCCAACCTGCGCCGTCGGCACGAGTCGCAGCGACACGGGGCGCTCGATGCCCATCATGTCGACGGTGGCCTTGAGGTCGTCGTCGCGTTTGACTACTTTACCGGGAACGGCAAGGCACATATTGTTCCCCTTTTATACGCTTTGCGCTGGACGGGCGCTCAATAATCCATCAGTTGATGGTAGCGCTCGCGGGCGCTGCGGGCAAACGCGCTACACCTGTGAGACGGCGGCTTGCGGGCTGGCCGAACAGCCTACTGCGATGCAACCTGCGCAAGACGAGCGCTTGCGACTGCCGCCTGACCGTAGGCGATGCAGCCGTCATTGACGGGTACGGTGTGGGGGACAAGGACAGTAAGGCCTGCGCTTTTGAGCTCGCGGGCGAGGAGCTGAAGCAGAAGTCGGTTCATGAACACGCCGCCCGAGAGCGCGACGGTATCGATGCCTTCGCGCGTGCAGATTTCGCGTGCGATTCGTGCCGAAGAGCGCGTAACGGCGACATGGAAGCCGAGTGCGAGCCTGTCGGCGGGCGCTCCGGCTTCAGTTCCTCCCAAAAGTGCCTCAAAGAGTGCTTTCTGATCCAGAACATGGGGGCCGTTCAGCCACGATGGGCCAGATGCGAAATGGCCGGCGTTGTCGTCGGGAAAATGGGCGATTTCGTTGTCGAGCGCGCGCCAGGCGGCGGCTTCGAGTTCTATGGCGGGTTCGCCCTCGTAGGTTGCCTTGCCGCAGATACCCAGAATCGCTGTCGCGGCATCAAAGAGACGCCCCATGCTGCTGGTACGCGGGCTGTTGATGCCGCGCTCGATCATGGTGGCTGTCACGCTGCGTGTTTGCTCGTCGAGGCTGTCCAAAAGCCGAGCGGCACCTGGGTGCTCGAGCAGGCCGAGCTCACTGAGCAGGGCAAAGGCGTTGCGGCGGGCGTCGCGCACGGAGGCCGCCCCACCGGGGAGCGCCCAGGTGCGCAAATGCGCGGCGCGCTCAAAGCCGTCAAGGCCGGCAACAAGAAACTCGCCGCCCCAAATGGTCCCATCGGTGCCGGCGCCGGTGCCGTCAAAGGCGATGCCAAGGACGCGCGCGTCGGTTGTAAGCTGGCCCGCGGCGATAGCCTCAGCCATTACGCTCGCGATATGCGCATGATGGTGCTGCACCTCGACGAGCGGCAGATTGCATTTTCGCGCCTGCTCGCGCGCCCACTGGCCCGATAGATAGCTGGGGTGTAAATCGCAGGCCAAGGCGGCGGGCGCCAAATCAAAGAGATCTTCCAAGCGCGTGCGCGCGGTGTTCCAGGCATCGAAGGTCCCGCCGTTTTCAACATCGCCGATATGCTGCGACACAAAACAGGTCGCCTCGCCGTTCGTCCCTTCACGCGTGAGCGTAATCGTGGCCTTTTGTTGCGGCCCGCAGGCGAGTACGCAGGACGGAGCGCCGTCGAGCGCCGGCAACGGCAGCGGCTGGGGTGCATATCCACGAGCGCGGCGAACGGGCATAACGGCGCCGTCGACCACGCGCACCACGGAATCGTCATAGCGCGAGAGAATCGCTCGATCGTTGCCGAGCAGCGCGTCGGCAATGCCGGCGGCAACGAGGCGCTCCCAGGCAAGATCGTCATCGGTCTCGATGGGCTCTTCGCTCAGGTTGCCGCTGGTCATGACGAGCGCGTGCATACCGTGTGACGCGGCAGCTGCAAGCAGAAGATGCTGAAGCGGGGTGTAGGGGAGCATAACGCCAAGCTCGGGCAGGTCGCGCGCGACGGACGGTGCGAGTACGAGGGCGTCGGAAGAATCGCCGTCGTTCCCGCAAACAGCCCGCCGGCGCAGCAGCACGATGGGGCGGATACTGCCGGCGAGCAGATCGCGTTCAGCATCGTCGATATGGCACAGGCGCCCGGCATCGGCAAGACTGCGCACCATGACGGCAAGCGGCTTATTGCTGCGACGCTTGCGACGGCGCAGCTCGGCCACCGCCTGCTCGTTGGCAGCGTCACAGGATAGATGGAATCCGCCCAGGCCCTTGATGGCGACGATGCCACCGCTGGCCAGCAGCTCAACGCAGCGCTCGATGATAGCGTCGCTGGCCTCGCGTGTGGTGCCGACGGCCGGTGTCGCGGACGAATTCCCGCACGCATCGCCGTTCACAGCCTCGCGCCACGTAATATGCGGCCCGCAATCAAAGCAGGCATCGGGTTGCGCGTGAAAACGCCGGTCGAGTGGGTCGGCATACTCCGCGGCACACCTGGGACACATGGGAAAACAATCCATCGACGTGGCCGCTCGGTCATAAGGCAACGATCGGATGATGGTAAAGCGTGGCCCGCAGTTAGTGCAGTTGATAAAGGGGTAGTGATAGCGTCGGTCGGCGGGATCGAACAATTCGCGCAAGCAATCGTTGCAGGTGGCGATATCGGGCGAGACAAGCGTCGTCTGGTCCTGCGATGCTACGATGCGAAAGCCCTGTTCGTTGGCGGCATCCCAACCGTTGGCTGCCAAGTCCACAACCTCGACATGCTCTACGCGGGCTGCCGCAGGCGCATGCTCAGAAAGCGCGGCAACAAAAGCATCGAGTGCATCGGCCGGAGCGTGCACCTCGATATGCACGCCGTCGCCCGCATTGAGCACCCATCCGCAAATGCCATGCGCCATGGCCTCGCGATACACAAACGGTCGCATGCCAACGCCCTGTACAATGCCCGTCACATGAATATGCACATGCCGCATGCGACACCCCTCATCAAAACCGACCAAAAAAGGACAGGTTTATTTTGGTAGGTAAAACGCTAAACCTGCCAAAACAAACCTGTCCCTTTTTGGCAGGTGCGCTGCGGGAAATTCCGCTACAGCCCCAGGCTCTGCTTGGTGGCGGCGCACGTGAGCTCGCCGTGCTTAACGCCGCGCAGGCCCAGCAGACGGTCGGCTAGTTCGTAGACGCGCTCGCCGCGACCCTTGAGCGCCAGAATCTCCAAGCAGTTGTGGTGATCCAAATGCACGTGCATCGTCGATACGATCTCGTCGGTGTAGTCGTGCTGCACCTCGTCCAGGCGGCGCGTCAGATCGCCGGTGTGATGGTCGTAGATCATGGTGAGCGACCCGATAACATGCTCATCGGGCGTGCGCATCTGCTCCTTGGCGATCGAGGCGCGAATCAGGTCGCGCACGGCCTCGGAGCGGTTGGCCACATCGCCGCGGCGCGCGATCTGCTCGTCAAAACGGCGCAGCAGGTCGTCGGGTGCGGTAACCGAAAAACGGACCAGCTCGGAGCCGGAGCCACTACAGTGGCAGCCCGCGTCACCGTCCGCCCCGTGCGGGTGCTCGTGCTCGTACCCGCAGCCGTGCTCGTGTTCGGCCACCTTACACCAGCTTCACGGAGCCGACGGAGTTGTGGTCGGCCTCGATGGCCTCTTCGTAGCCCTCGAGTGCGTCGTGGGCCTCGTGCAGCGCGGCCATGGCGGCCTCGAGCTTGGCGCCGATGCGCTCCATGTCAAAATTCTCGGTCGCATGCAGCAGCTGATGGCTCCACTCGTGAGCGAGCTCGATGGTATCGTCGACCTGCTTGACGCTCATGGCAAGCTGGCTCATGTTCATTCCGACGTCATGCATGGGAAATCTCCTTTTGTATGGGGCAGTTCAGTGGTTCAGATTTTACTACGCCCGCTCTGCGCGCAGCTGCATAAGAAAACGGGTACGAGTCTGTGCGACCCGCACCCGTTCACTGGGGGCTGTTTGTAACTACCATACTATCCGTGGTCGCCCGCGCCGCACCCGGCGGTCCGGCGAGCGGTGCAAAACCGCTCATGGACGGCAGGCAGACGGTAACATGTAACAAGCGTATTACAGATGCTTCTCCAGCAGCGCCTGCAGTCTCGCCTTGGGCAGAGCGCCAACCGAGCGGTCAATCTCCTCGCCGTTCTTAAACACAATCAGCGTGGGGATGCTCATGACGCCATACTTCATGGCCAGGTCCTGGTTGTCGTCGACGTTGCACTTGGCAACGGCGAGCTTGCCCGCCAGCTCATCGGCAACCTCGTCAACGATGGGCGAGAGGGATCGACAGGGCCCGCACCACGGTGCCCAAAAATCGACCAACACGGGCAGGCTGTCGTTAACGATGGAATCGAAGTTCTCGGGGGTAATCTGATTAATGTCAGCCATGGTGACCTCCATAATGCGACGCGGCTCGGCCGCGTAAAACTCAGTACGACCGTGCTTATACCCAGCCGCCCGCAAAGCAACCACTCGCGGGCAGCTCTTTTATATAATGGTGGGCACGCAAACGATTGGAGAGCGCATGTCCACGTCACAAAGCCAGAAAAAAGAAGCCATCGCCCAGGCGGCCGAGCAGGAGCTCACATCGCTTGCGGTCCGTGGCGTGCGTATCGCGGGCAACGCGTGCTCGCCGATCGTGCTGGTCAAAGGCGATTTGGACGAGGCCGAGCGTTCGGGTGGCGAGCTTGCCGCCGGCCCGGATGGCGCGGCGTTGCGCAAGGCGCTTGGGGCCATCGGCTACGCGCCCGAGGATTTTTGCGTGCTGGCAAGCGTCGCCGGCGTGGGTGACGGAGCGGTCGCGGTGGGCGAGACTCTGCCGTGCGAGCTGTTCCGTGAGGCGCTTGAGGCTTTGGACCCCGAGGCAGTGCTACTGCTCGACAACAACGCGGCTGACGCCATGCGCGAGACCTACGCCGATATGCTCGTGGCGATCGATGACTTCGACACCGCCATGCTCAAGCCCGGCTTGGTCGCCCATGTGCAGGGTCGCCGCGTGCTCGCGCTCGACGGTTTTGAGGCGGCGCTCACTGACAAAGCCGCCAAGCAGCGCATGTGGGCATACATCAAGCAGCTGACCCCGGCGGCCGCTCCGCTGTAGCGGATTGGCGCCGGCGAGCGATTGCCTGGCGGGCAAGGCGCGCCTCGAGATCGGCGCCGCACTTCTACATCACAGCGCGCAGCTCAAACCGATCGCCGTTAATGCGGAACTGGCAGTTGCCGTTCATGCGCTCCACGGCAAGTTTGATGCTCCTGGTGCCAAAGCCGTGGCCCGCATGCCGGGTCACGGGCATGCCGTCGACCATGCGCGGCGCGCGGTCAAACGTGTTGGAAACTAACAGCAGCAGCTGGCCGTCCTCTAATCGCAGGTCAAAGTCGACGAATCGCTTTCCTTGGGGTGCGGCGCTTGCGGCGGTGATAGCGTTTTCCAAGGCATTTGAGAGCACGCTAAACAGGTCGGCGTCACCTACGTGGATGGTTTCGGGTACGGCGGCGCGCAGGTTGGCGGTAATGCCGTTTCTATTGATATCCGAGTTAAATGACGAAAGCGCGATGTTTACGGTCTCGTTGGCGCAGAAGCGGCGTACGGCGGTGCGGTCGCCGGCTTCGCAGAGTTCGTCGATGCGATCGAGCGCCTCGTCGGTGTGGCCCTCCTCAATTAAAGCGGCCAGGCCGCGTAGGAAGTGGCGCATGTCGTGGCGAAGAATCGACAGCTCGCGCCCAGATTGACGCCAAGCCTCGAGCTCTTTGATGGCGGCGCTGTCGCGGGTTTCGAGCATCCAGCGCTCTCGCTCGGCGGTTTCCTTTTCTTCGTATTCGCGCAGGTAAACGGCAAGAAACATAAGATAGAAGGCACAGAGCGCAAATGCCAAAAACTCAACCGTTACCACCGAGCCCGAGTGGAACAGCGTGGTGTAGACGTTGGTGGCATAGTCAAAGACGTAATAGACGAGCGGCAGGATTAAAAGGATGCCCAGTTCGGTGGTGCTTTTAATCGCCAAGCGCGGACCGATGTCGCCGGCCCAATGCAACAGGACGGCAAAGACGGCGAGTGTGGTCGCGATGCGCGCCAGATAGTAGGCGATCTGAGAATCGGTTGCGGCAAATGCGGCGATGCCCATCCAATTGCTGAACTGGCAGCTCAGATAGGCGCTCGTAATGCCGAGCACGGCAAGCAGCGGGCTCAGGCGGTAGCGCGCACACAAATAGATGACGAGCGGCAGATGCACGACGAGCGGATATACCTGGCGGGCGAAAAGCTCGCCGCCGACGGCATTGGCGAGGCCAAATGCGCAGCCGGTTACGGCACCGACCAGCACCAGTTCAAGCGCATGACGCCGGTTGATCTCGATACCGCACAGCGCCGCCGAGGCAAAGACGCCAAAGAGCAGCGTCGTGGCGTGGTGGATTGCCCAAAGGACCATTTCGACCGAGGAGACCATCAGTGTCTCCCACCCTCAAAGCGAACCGCAAAGTAGGCGTCTTGGAATCCCTGCTTGCAGCTGCGCGAAAGCGGGATGCACGCACCCGAGCGCATGACGATGTCCGTGCGGTCAAAGTGATCGATATTGCGCAGGTTGACCTGGTAGCTGCGGTGGCATTTAAAGAAGACTGCGTTTTGCTCCAAGCGGTCCTCGACGCTGCGGAACGACTCGAGTGCTTCGATATCGCGTCCGTCGCGCAGGTGGAAGACCACGTGCTTGTTGCGCGCCTCGGCATATTCGATGTCGGACAGGCGCAGGGCGTGGTAGCCAAAGGACGTTTTGATCACGAGCTCGTCGGTTGCCGCCGGGCGCATGCTCGAAAGCTCGTCGAGCAACTGCGCCAGGCGTTCGTAAGTCACGGGCTTGAGCAGATAGTCGAAGGCACGGACCTCATAGGACTCCAGCGCGAACTCGGGCGATGAGGTGAGGAACACCAGACGCACAGCGGTATCGGATTGGCGCAACTCCCGCGCGGTGTCCATGCCGTTGACGAGCGGCATGATCATGTCGAGCAGAATGATGTCGGCGCGCGATGCAGCATGGCGGGCCAGCAGGTCCTCGCCGCGCGTGACGAGCGCAACGTCGACTGCCGTGCCCGTCTCGGTCGACCAACGGTCGATCATCCGGTGCAGTCTATCTAGAAAAGCGACATCATCGTCGCAGGCAATAATCTTGAGCATTCGGCCCCCTTAAGTAGTTCGATTTTGCCACATCGGGCACGCGCCGCTTGCGGGGGTGCGGACCGTTTGCGCCTCACGGCGTGCAGCTCGCGCCAAGCGGTGTTGCGGTGGCGAAAGATGCCTCCTGCGCTATCGAAAGCCCGGCTATCCTCAGCTTGCCAGTTCGAAAATGGACCCGCCGCATGATTGAATCTTTATTTCAACTTTACACCTGGCTTTACAGCTGTCTTGTCAGCTGTAAAGCCAGGTGTCATACTAAAGCCCCAAGATTCGCCAAAAGAGAGGGGCCTTGATGGCACAGAGCGCGAACATGGATGCATCGGAGCTTGCACGCGATATCGCGGCCGGCCTGGCATCGGCAACGACGGCAACGGAGCGCGCGGCACTGGTGCCCGCAGAGCTCGTCGAGGCCATCCATCAGCTAAAAACCCAACGTGACGCAGTGATCCTGGCGCACTATTATGTGGCGCCCGAGGTCCAAGCCGTTGCCGATTACGTCGGCGACAGCTTCTACCTGGCAAAGCTCGCCAAGAGCCTTCCGCAGCAGACGATCGTGCTGTGCGGCGTGGAGTTTATGGGCGAGAGCGCCAAGCTGCTCAATCCCACCAAGACCGTGTTGCTGCCCGAGCCGGGCGCGGACTGCCCCATGGCGCACATGGTCAAGCGCGAGACGGTCGACGCGGCGCGCGCCGAGTATGGCGACGACCTGGCCGTGGTGTGCTACGTCAACTCGACGGTCGAGATCAAGAGCTGGAGTGATGTGTGCGTTACCAGCTCTAACGCCGTCAAGATCGTCTCCGAGCTGCCGCAGCAGCACATCTTGTTCATTCCCGACCAGAACCTGGGCCGCTTTGTGGCCGAGCAGGTGCCCCAAAAGCACGTCATCCTCAACAACGGCTACTGCCCGCGTCATCACATCATCACCGTCGAGCAGATCGTCGACGCGCAGGAGGCGCACCCCGACGCGCTCGTGCTGGCGCACCCCGAGTGCAAGGCCGACGTCCTGGCCGAGGCCGACTACATCGGCTCCACCGCCGGCATCATCAAGTATGCCGAGGAGTCGGACGCCAACGAGTTCATCATCGTGACGGTCCGCGGCGTGCTCTACGAACTTGAGCGCCGCTGCCAGGGTACCGGCAAAAAGTTCTATTTCCCCGCGGTGCAGCCCACCTGCGTCAACATGGATCTCATCACGCTAGAAAAGCTCGTGCGCTGCCTGGAGACGGGCGAGGGCGAGGTGCAGATCGGCGTGTCGGACGAGGCTGCCGACCAGGCCAAACTTGCGCTCGACCGCATGCTCGAGTACGCGTCGCGCTAAGCCAATGTGACATGAGGGACAGTCCCTTATGTCACATTACAAGGGAGAGGATTCCTGTGGAAACCAAACAATACCCCGACATGGAGTGTGACGTCGTCATTGCCGGCTGCGGCGTGGCAGGCCTATACGCGGCCCTCAATCTGCCGACGAGCACGCGCGTAATCATGCTCTCCAAGGGCGCTGTTGACGAGTGCGATTCGATGCTCGCGCAGGGCGGCATCTGCGTACTGCCCGAAGGTTCTGACTACGATGCCTTCTTTGAGGACACTATGCACGCCGGCCATTACGAGAACCGCCGCGAGAGTGTTGACATCATGATTCGCTCGAGCCGTTCGGTCATCAACGACCTGCTGGCCATGGGCGTGGATTTTGAGCGCAAGGCCGACGGCAGCCTCGACTTTACCCGCGAGGGCGCTCACAGCCGACCGCGCATCGCCTTCCATGCCGATATTACGGGCAAGGAGATTACGACCAAACTGCTCCAGGCTGTCCGCAAGCTGGACAACGTGCAGATTCTCGAACACGTTGCCATGACCGACATCCTGACCGCCGAGCGCGATGGTGCCACGGTGTGCACCGGCGTCGTCGCCGTCGCCGTGGATGAGGACAATTCAGCTCGCCCCGCCGACGAGCTGGCAAACGCCGCCGAAGGCGTGCATGCCGGCAAGCCGTTTAAGATCCATGCCCGCCACACGCTGTGGGCGACGGGTGGCATTGGCGGCGTGTACGACCACTCGACCAACTACCCGCAGCTCACGGGCGACGCCTGCTACATCGCTCAGGAGCATGGCATTAAGATGGAGCACCTGGACTACGTGCAGATTCACCCCACGGGCCTGTTCTCGCCGCAGCCGGGCCGCACCTTCCTGATCAGCGAGAGCTGCCGCGGCGAGGGCGCGATTTTGCTCAATGCCGCCGGCGAGCGCTTTACCGACGAGTTGCAGCCGCGCGACGTTGTCGCCGCCGCCATCCGCGAGCAGATGAAGCAGGACGGCACCGAGCACGAGTGGCTGAGCTTTGCCCCCGTCGAGCGCGACGTGGTGACCGGGCACTTTGCCAATATCCGCGCGCGCTGCCTGGAGGACGGCCGCGACATCCTGGACGAGCCCATTCCCGTCACACCCACGCAGCACTACTTTATGGGCGGCGTATGGGTCGACAAGGACGGCCGCACCTCGATGCCCGAGCTCTACGCCGCGGGCGAGACGGCTTGCAATGGCGTTCACGGCAAGAACCGCCTGGCTTCTAACAGCCTGCTCGAGTCTCTGGTTTGGGGCCGCCGCGCCGCGTGGCACATGCGCACCGGCAAGTCGCTGGCCGTGGAGCAGACCGGTGAGCCCGCGCTTGACGGGCGTCACCGCGCCCTGAGCGCCGACACCCTGGCAATCGATGATCTGGCCCGTGCCGCCGGCACGCAGGCCGTGGAGGAGTAGACCATGAATCCCATTACCATGAAGCTCGTCGTCGATGATCTGATTTTGCAGGCTTTGCGCGAAGACATCACGTTTGAGGACGTGAGTACGGCGAGCGTGTGCCCCACGGCGCGCCCCGCTACCGTTGAGCTCATCGCCAAGGCCGACGGCATTATCGCCGGCCTGGACGTATTCGCCCGCACCTTTGAGCTGCTGGATCCGCAGAGCTCCGTGTTGTTCGATGTCTCGGATGGCGACGAGGTGCATGCCGGCGACCACGTGGGCCAGGTGCGCGGCGACGCGCGCGTGCTGCTTTCGGGCGAGCGCGTGGCGCTCAACTACCTGCAGCGCATGAGCGGCATCGCTACTTACACGCATCGGATGGCGGCTGCGCTCGAGGGCACCAAGACCGTGCTTGTCGACACGCGCAAGACCACGCCGGGCATGCGTGTCTTCGAGAAGGCCGCAGTCGAGATCGGCGGTGGCAGCAACCACCGCTATAACCTGTCGACGGCTGTCATGCTCAAGGACAACCACATCGACGCCGCCGGTGGCGTGGCACGCGCGATTGAGATGGCGCGCGCCCATGCGTCGTTTACCGCGACGGTCGAGATTGAGTGCGAGAACCTGGATATGGTGCGCGAGGCCGTGGAGGCCGGCGCCGATATCATCATGTTCGACAACATGACCCACGACGACATGGCCGCCGCTATCGAGCTTATCGCCGGTCGCGCCAAGACCGAGTGCTCGGGCAATGTGGACGCCAGCAATATCCGCGCGCTTGCCGACCTGGGCGTTGACTTTATCAGCTCGGGGGCGCTGACGCATTCTGCGCCGATCCTCGACCTCTCGCTCAAGCACCTGCGTCTGCTGGACGGTAAATAATGGACGCCCGCGAGCGTCGCCGTGCCATCATGGCCGTGCTCGAGAGCGCCAAAGATCCTGTCTCGGGCAGTGCGCTTGCCCGCGAGGTGGGCGTGAGCCGTCAGGTCGTGGTGCAGGACATCGCCCTGCTGCGCGCCGACGGACACGATATCGTCGCCACCAATCGCGGCTATGTACTACAGGAGGCGGCGAGCAGCCCGGCTGTGCCCACGCGTCTGGTCAAGGTTCGCCACGGCGTGGAGCAAGCGGGCGATGAGCTCACGAGCATCGTCGACGCGGGCGGCGCCGTGCTCAACGTGATCGTCAATCACCGCGTGTACGGCAAGATCACGGCCGACCTGGACATCCGCAATCGTCGCGATGTTGAGCGCTACCTGCACGATATCGAGAGCGGCAAGAGCTTTCCGCTGCTGACGGTAACCAGCGGCTATCACTTCCACCGCATTGCGGCAGAAGACGAGCAAACCCTCGACGAGATCGAGGCCATGCTCAAGGAGAAGGGCTATCTGGCAGACCTAATGCCCTACGAAGACGATCTGTCCTAGTAACGACGAATGCAAAAGGAGGCCTCCGCGGCGATGCGGAGGCCTCCTTTTTTGTGCACGGTGTACTTTTGAGTGTGCAAGTGGGGGAGTTGTTACTCCTCGACGATCTCGGTGATCGCGCCAGCGGGGCAAGCGTCCTGGCAAGCGCCACAGGCGACGCAGGAGTCCTCGTCAGCGACGGTAGCGACGTCCTGGAGCTCCAGAACGCCAGCGGGGCAGGAGTCGACGCAAACGCCACAAGCGATGCACTCGTCGGCATCAATTACGGGATGAGCCATGGTAGTTTCCTCTCTGTTGACCGACGCTACAGGCGATGCGCGCCGGTTTGATTCGGGCAAAAACATACCACGGGAGCGACCGTTTGCAATACCCTCTGACCGGCATCTTCATACCGTTCGCCGAGTATGCCAAGGTTTACTAAAAAATGCGCAGGTGGGGCCGTTGAGCTGCGCAAATGTTAGCTAAAGGTGACTTGAAATATTGAGCTATTGAGCGCGCCTGCGGAAAGGGCATCCCGTTATTTGGCCGAAAACCGGGTTGCAGTTTCCGGTTAGGCCCGCTAGCGGAAAATGCGAGCCGGTATCAGCTCTCAAAACGGGATACGGTTTCCGGTTGAGTCTTCAGACGGAAACTGCGACCCGGAATCCACGCTCAAACCGGGACGAGCTTTCCACAAGGCAGCCCCAGGCGCCCCCGGACCCAAACCTCAGCCATCTCTACATAGATCTCGATAGATTTGCCGAGAACTCAATCAGCGCATCTACCTGCGCATTTAAGAACCTAAACTCTCAGCAATAAGAAATCTTATATGAATTGACTTAGATTTTGTATATTCCGGCCCATAAGGGGATACACTACATCCTGAAAGACAAGCCGAAACACCGCTCGGCAGACCGCCGAGTCGGTGCAAACGCACAAGAGAGAGGGAATTTCTAATGGGCAAGATTCTTGGTATCGACCTTGGTACTACCAACTCCGCTATGGCCGTCCTCGAGGGCGGTTCTCCGACCATCATCGTGAACGCCGAGGGCGACCGCACCACCCCGTCTGTCGTGGGCTTCCGTGCCGACGGCGACCGCGTCGTGGGTAAGGCCGCTAAGAACCAAGCTGTCACCAACCCCAAGAACACCGTGTTCTCCATCAAGCGCTTCATGGGCCGCAAGTACTCCGAGTGCACCTCCGAGATCAAGACCGTGCCGTACGAGGTCAAGGAGGGCCAGGGTGGCCGTGCCGTCGTCGACATCGAGGGCAAGGATTACACCGCCGAGCAGGTGAGCGCCATGACGCTCGCAAAGATGAAGGCCGACGCCGAGAAGTATCTGGGCGAGACCGTCACCGACGCCGTCATCACCGTCCCGGCCTACTTCAACGACGCCCAGCGTCAGGCCACTAAGGATGCCGGTAAGATCGCCGGCCTCAACGTCAAGCGTATCGTCAACGAGCCGACCGCTGCTGCTCTTGCCTATGGCCTGGACAAGCAGGGCACCGACCAGCGCATCCTGGTCTTCGACCTGGGCGGCGGCACCTTCGACGTCTCCATCCTCGACCTCGCCGACGGCGTGTTTGAGGTTCTGTCCACCTCGGGCGACAACCACCTGGGCGGCGATGACTGGGATCAGCGCGTCATCGATTGGATGGCCGATAAGTTCCAGCAGGAGAACGGTGTCGACCTGCGTCAGGACCCCATGGCCCTGCAGCGTCTGAAGGAGGCCGCCGAGAACGCCAAGAAGGAGCTCTCCGCCGCCCAGCAGACCACCATCAACCTGCCGTTCATTACCATGAACCAGTCCGGCCCGCTGCACCTCAACTACACGCTGACCCGCGCCGAGTTCGAGAAGATCACCCGCGACCTGCTCGAGCGCTGCAAGCAGCCTGTCACCAACGCCCTGCGCGACGCCAAGCTTAAGCTCTCCGATCTGACCGAGGTCATCCTCGTCGGCGGCTCCACCCGTATGCCCGCTGTCCAGGAGCTCGTCAAGACCATGACCGGCAAGCAGCCCAACATGTCCGTGAACCCCGACGAGGTCGTTGCCGACGGCGCTGCCGTCCAGGGCGGCGTGCTCACCGGCGACGTCGAGGGCATCCTGCTGCTCGACGTTACCCCGCTGTCGCTGGGTGTCGAGACCATGGGCGGCATCATGACCAAGATGATCGACCGCAACACCACGATCCCGACCTCCAAGACCGAGGTCTACTCCACCGCTGCCGACAACCAGACCAGCGTCGAGATCAACGTGCTCCAGGGCGAGCGCGAGCTTGCCCGCGACAACAAGTCGCTCGGTAAGTTCCAGCTGACCGGTATTCCGGCTGCCCGCCGCGGCGTGCCGCAGATCGAGGTCACCTTCGACATCGATGCCAACGGCATCGTCAAGGTCTCCGCTAAGGACAAGGGCACCGGCAAGGAGCAGCAGATCACCATTTCCGGCTCCACCGCGCTTTCCGACGACGAAGTCGATCGCATGGTCAAGGACGCCGAGGCTCATGCCGAGGAGGACAAGAAGCAGAAGGAAGAGGTCGAGGTCCGCAACCAGACCGACAGCCTGTGCTACTCCACCGAGCAGACCCTCAACGAGCTCGGTGACAAGGTTTCCGCCGACGTGAAGTCCAAGGCCGAGGCCGCTATCGCCGACGCCAAGAAGGCGCTCGAGGGCTCTGACGTCGAGGCCATCAAGGTCGCCGGCGAGTCCCTGCAGTCCGTGGCCTACGAGCTGGCCCAGGTTGTCTACGCCGACGCTCAGCAGCAGACCGACGGTGCCGCCGGTGCCCAGCCTGCCGATGATGACGTCGTCGACGCCGACTACGAGGTTGTGGACGACGAGGACAAGTAATCATGTCCGCCCGTAAAGCTCGCACGGAGGCGGCCGCCGTTGGTGCCGCCCTCGGTGATGGAGATCCTGCCGATGATGCCGCCCCCGTTGACTCTGAGGAGAAGGACGTGAAGATTCCCGTAGAGGCCGTCGACGATACCGAGGTCAATGAGGCCCCGGCCGTCGAGGCTGCCGAGAACCAGGTAGAGGATTTCAACAAGGAGGCGACGATGACCGAGGACGAGATGGTGGAAGCCGCTATCCGCGCCGGTGAGGAAGCCGCCGACAACGACTTTAAGCTCAAGTTCGAGCAGGCCCAAAAGGAGCTCGCCGACGTGCGCAGCGAGCTCGATGCTGCGGCAGAGGCCCAGAAGGCCGCCGAGGACAAGGCAAAGGACGCCACCGAGCGCACCGCCCGTCTGCAGGCCGACTGGGAGAACTTCCGTCGCCGCACTGCCAACGAGCGCATCGCCGAGCGCGAGCGCGCGACCGAGAAGCTCGTCACTGCGCTGCTGCCGGTGGTCGACGATATCGAGCGTGCGATCGACCATGCCCGCAGCCAGGAGCTTGCCGACGACTTTAAGCAGTTCGTCGACGGCGTCGACGCGGTGCATGCCAAGCTGCTCGATGTGTTTGCGCACGAGGGCGTTGAGCCCATCGACCCCAAGGGCGAGGCGTTCAATCCGCTCGAGCACCAGGCCGTGGGTCGCGTCGAGGACGCGTCGCAGTACGACGAGACTGTCAACGACGTGTACCAGAAGGGCTACCGCATGGCGGACCGCATCCTGCGTTCCGCGATGGTGACGGTGACCTACGGTGGCGAGAAGCGCCCCGCACCGGAGCCCGAAGCGGCGCCCGAGGATGCTGCGGCCGATACGGCCGAGAGCACCGAGGAGTAATTGAGAAGGGCCCCGGGGCAACACCCGGGGCCCTTTCTGGCCTAGTGCCATATGAAAGTATGAGCCGCCGCCCGCTGGGCGACGGATGAAACAGGAGAGGAGCTACGATGGCTGCAGGCAAAACCTTCTATGACATCCTGGGCGTATCCAAGAGCGCCTCCGACAAAGAGATCAAGAGCGCGTTTCGCAAGCTCGCGCAAAAATATCACCCCGATGCCGGCGGCGACGAGGCCAAGTTCAAGGAGATCAGCGAGGCCTACGAGACGCTTTCGGACGAGAAGAAGCGCAAAGAGTACGACCAGATGCTCATGTTTGGCGGTATGCCGGGCGCAGGCGGCGCGTATGGCGGCGGCTACGGTGCCGGCGCGGGTGCCAGCGGCTGGGGCGACATCTTCGACAGCATCTTTAGCGGCAACGGTGCCTGGGGTAGCGATTGGGGCTCGGGCTTTGCCGGGGCTGCGGGCGCTGCCGGTGCCGGCGCGGGTCGCAGCCGCGCTCGCAAGGGCGGCGACCTGTCGTTGACTGTCGACGTAACGGCCGAGGATGCGTTCCGCGGCGTGACGCACAAGGTCACCTACCGCATTCCCTCGACAGGCGAGCAGCAGACCATCACGGTCTCGGTGCCTGCGGGTGCGGTCGACGGCGGCAAGCTGCGCTACAAGCGTCGCGGCGAGTATGGCGTTGCGGGTGGCGAGCGCGGCGACCTGGTCGTGACCACGCATGTGGAGGAGCACCCGCTGTTTAAGCGCAAAGGCGCCGACGTGACCATGGAGGTACCGGTCTCGGTCTACGAGGCGGCGCTCGGCTGCACGGTGGACGTGCCGACGCCCGGCGGTGCGACGGTTCGTCTGAAGGTGCCCGCGGGTACCCAGACGGGCAAGAAGTTCCGCTTTAAGGAGATGGGCGCGCCCGACGTTAAGCACCGTGGCCGTACGGGCGCGCTGCTCGTCGAGATCAAGGTGCAGGTTCCCACGAACCTGTCCGACGATGAGCGCGATGCCATGACCAGGCTGCGCGAGGCCGACACGCGCGATTATCGCGAGAAGGTCAACCGTTACAAGGCGACGTACTAGGGCGGTCGTGGCGCACGCCCGCGCCCGCGGGCTTATGATGGACGATAACGAGACGGAAAGGGGTCAGGTAGCATGGCCGAGGACAATAGGAATAAACCGCTGTACATGATCAGCGTGGCGGCCGAGTTGACCGGCATGCATCCGCAGACTCTGCGCGTCTACGAGTCCAAGGGCCTGGTGAACCCCCAGCGCTCGGGCGGCAACACGCGCCTGTATTCGCGTGCCGATATCGAGCGCCTGGAGCTCATCAACCAGCTGACCGACGAGGGCATCAACCTTGCCGGCGTGGTGCGCATCCTCGATATGAAGGAGCGTGCCGAGGAGCGTGAGCGCGAGAACGAAAAACTCCGTGCCCGCGTACGCCAGCTCGAGGACGAGCTGCACGAGTACAAGATGCAGAAGAAGATCACCGCCCTGGCCCCGCGCGACGGCTCAGTCAACCCCGAGCAAGTCATGCGCAAGCTGCTGGGCGCCGGCGGGGATCTCTAGGTTACGCCGTTCTGCCGAACGGCGTAACGGCTCGACGCTGCGCGACGTCCAGAGCGACAATTTGTCATTCAAAAGGCAAGGCATGACCAGAAGGTCTATGCCTTGCCTTTTTCATGCCAACTTGTTCGCTCTGGACGTCGCTCGCTGTCCGTCCTCTACCTGCGGCGTTGCCTTGCTCCGGATACGGTGGTCATTGGGGACGTTCTTAAATGACTAGTCGAAAGGGACACTCTTGCACCAAATCTGCCTGCCCACATCGGGCCCGTCCCATGCTTTACCGAGATAAAGTGAACGTGTAGATTCGCAACCTACTCGCAACCGTTCTATGGCACGATATTGAACGAATGTATGCTATGCGCCCGAGCCTTTCGGGCAGAGTGGGAGACAGTATGGTTAAGCTGTACGAGGACGGCATCTACCTGCGCGGTGGCAGCGAGGTTGTGCCTGCGGCCGAGGCTGCCGAGCGCGGTATTACGCAGTCGCCCGAGGACGCCAAGCGTGGCACCATCGCGTATTCGATCCTCCAGGCACACAATACGTCCGGCGACCCCGAGGCACTCAAGATTCGCTTCGACGCCATGGCGAGCCACGACATCACCTTTGTCGGCATCATCCAGACGGCGCGCGCCTCGGGCATGGAGCAGTTCCCGCTGCCCTACGTGCTCACCAACTGCCATAACTCGCTGTGCGCCGTGGGCGGCACCATCAACGAGGATGACCACGTCTTTGGCCTTTCCGCGGCCAAGAAGTACGGCGGCATCTTCGTTCCGCCGCACATCGCCGTCATCCACTCCTTTATGCGCGAGAACTTCGCCGGCTGCGGCAAGATGATCTTGGGTTCCGACTCGCACACCCGCTATGGCGCCCTGGGCACCATGGCCGTGGGCGAGGGCGGCGGTGAGCTGGCAAAGCAGCTGCTACGCGACACCTACGACGTTGCCTATCCCGGCGTCGTCGCCATCTACCTCACGGGCGCCCCGCGCCCCGGCGTCGGCCCGCACGATGTGGCGCTCGCCATCATCCGCGCCGTCTTTGCCAAGGGCTACGTCAAGAACAAGGTCATGGAGTTTGTGGGCCCCGGCATCGCGAGCATGACGACCGACTACCGCAACGGCGTCGATGTCATGACCACCGAGACCACTTGCCTGTCGAGCATCTGGGCCACCGACGAGGACACGCACGCATTCCTGACCATGCACGGCCGCAGCGACGACTACCGCGAGCTCAAGCCCGCCGATGTCGCCTACTACGACGGCTGCGTAGAGGTCGACCTGTCGAGCATCAAGCCCATGATCGCGCTGCCGTTCCATCCTTCCAACGGCTTTGAGATCGACGAGCTCAACGAGAACCTCGAGGACATCCTGCACGAGGTGGAACTCGAGGCCGCCAAGATCGGCGAGGGCAAGACGCACTTTAGCCTGCTCGACAAGATCGTCGACGGCAAGCTGCACGTGCAGCAGGGCGTTATCGCCGGCTGCTCGGGCGGCAACTACGACTCCGTGGTCCAGGCTGCCCGCGTGCTCAAGGGCGCCAACACCGGCTGCGGCGAGTTCTCGCTGTCGGTCTATCCCACGAGCCAGCCCGTGGCACTCGAGCTTACACGCCGCGGCTACATCTACGACCTTATGGAGGCCGGCGCGATTGTGCGCACGGCGTTCTGCGGCCCGTGCTTCGGCGCCGGCGACACGCCCGCCAACAATGGCCTTTCGATCCGCCACACCACGCGCAACTTCCCCAACCGCGAGGGTTCCAAGCCGGGTAATGGCCAGCTGAGCGCCGTGGCCCTGATGGACGCCCGTTCCATTGCGGCGACGGCTGCCAACGGCGGCGTCCTGACGCCGGCGACCGACCTGCCCGAGGAGACTTGGGACGAGGCCTGCGAGTACACCTTTGACGACGCGCCGTACAAAAAGCGCGTGTACTGGGGCTTTGGCAAGGCGGAGCCTGCCGACGATCTGGTCGAAGGCCCCAACATCAAGCCGTGGCCCGCGATGGAGCCTCTCGGCGACGACATCCTGCTCAAGGTGTGCTCCAAGATCATGGACCCGGTCACCACGACCGACGAGCTCATTCCCTCGGGCGAGACGAGCTCCTTCCGCTCCAACCCGCTGGGCTTGGCCGAGTTTACGCTCAGCCGCCGCGACCCGGCCTACGTGGGCCGCTCCAAGGAGGTCGACGCGGTGGAAAAGCGCCGTGTGGCCGGCGAGGCCGCGGGCGACCTGGCGGCGCTCGATGCCGAGCTTGCGGGCGTGTTTGAGGCACTGGCCGGCGCGGGTGTCGCGGCCGATGCCAAGGCGACCGAGTATGGCTCCATGCTCTATGCCAAGAAGCCCGGCGACGGTTCTGCCCGCGAGCAGGCCGCGAGCTGCCAGCGCGTGATTGGCGGCCTGGCCAACATCGTCCACGAGTACGCCACCAAGCGTTATCGCTCCAACGTGATGAACTGGGGCATGGTGCCCTTCCAGATGGAGGCCGAGCCCAACTTTGAGGTGGGCGACTACGTCTTTGTGCCGGGTATCCGCGCCGCGCTCGATGGCGACCTGAAGAACATCGCCGCGTACGTAGTGCGCGCCGACGGCACGGTCGAGCAGATCGAGCTCTACATTGCCGATATGACGGCCGAGGAGCGTGCCATCGTCAAGGCCGGCTGCCTGATCAACTACAACAAGTTCAAGGCCGCTGCTGAGTAACTCTGCTGTACGCCCCGGCCACACCTTTCCCTCGTGCTCACGCGCTTCGCGAGGGTCGTCCGAGGGAAAGGTGTGTCCGGGGCTACCGCGACGTTCTCGTTGGGTCTTGAGGGACGCTAAAAATAGACTTGCTTGATGCCGCCTCTTTTTATTGGGGCGGTTTCTTTTTGTCGAAAACCGCCACAAAGGGGGCGGGCGCCTTTGCGGTGGTGGGGGGCGAGCTCGATGTTGCCGTGCTTGTTGAACGACATTCTAATGAGCGTCTCTACAGAATTTCATCTGGGCTGGCGGGCTTGGTTGTTTTGGGGATGCCGAGTTTGGATGACGCGAAATCGTCAACATCGTCCTTGATTCCATCTTTGGTGTAGACGGTGACCGTATAGGTGCTGTGCCCGAATTCGCTCTTGTCGCGTGTCGCCCAGGCCTGCCAGTAGGCGGCCCCGTTTCGCCCTTTGATTTTTCCGACACGGCGGAGTTCTGTTCGCTTTAATTTCTGGTTGCTATAGATGGTTCGACCGGCTTCCGCGGTGAGCCCGCACTGTCCAAGCAGCTTGTCGAGGACTTGGTTCATGTGGCGCTCATCGGTGTTTGGTGCGTAGTCGTAGGCGAGGGTGATGGAGTCAAGGGGCTGGTCGTCGATCAGATAATTCATTGTCTGAGGTTCGAGGCAGAAATAAGGAGAGCATCCGTCGACCTTGCCGAGCAACGGTAACTTGGACTGCCAACTTCCGGTGGGAATTGCATATTCGTAGAACACGCCACGGCAGACAAAGGAGAGCGAGGTGGCACGCGAGCCGGCGTCGATCATCCCGCAAAGATCGAAGGGCGAGGCGATACCAAAAGAAAAGGGCGTGATGACGATAAGGAAGAGCATCACGATGGGTATGGCGAGAATGGCGATGACGTTGCGACCGGTGGAATGAGACGGCTTCATATGCGCTCCTCGAGACAAAGAGCTGTTGAGGATAGGCAGAAATGGATATGTTCAGAGAACAATTCAAGTTTAATCTCATGGCGTGAGATGGTCGACCGTTAGCGTCGAAAACCACCACAAAGGTGCCTGTCCCCTTTGTGGTGGTGGGGCGGACGGTTTCTTTTGGTGATAGTGTTAGCTGGCGGTATCATTAGTGCAGGTGGCGAAGGTTTGCATTGTGAGGTGTTTTGCCGTGAGCCGTTCTGCCCGTATTGGATTGATTGTCTTGGCGCTTGCGATCGCCGTGGTTGGCGCGGGCGTTGTCGGCATGGCATTTCTACCTGCTGCGGTGACGGAGCCGGTGGTCAAGCCTGTGACTCAATCTGTCGAACTTCTGACCGGCGACGACAAGCCCGAGACCATTACCGTTGATTTTGATGAGCAGCCGGCTGTGCTGGGTATTAGCAATTATCCGCACATTCAGCTTGGGGCCATGCGCTATACCACGGATTCAAGCCTGATCGATAGGGCGTCCGAGCTGCTCAAGGGCAAAGCCTTTAAGCGTTGGTACGGATATTCGTCCTATCGGGCAAAAGCGAGCGACATGGTTGGCGGATGCCACTCTTCCATCGAGCTGGACACTGCGAACGGCACTAAACTGTGTGATGTCTCGTACGATCCGGGTTACGAGGGCAATGAGGGTCCGGGCATCTACATCATGGACGGCGATGCGGCCTATGTCATGGAAGGCGACCAGACCGAGCTCAACGATTTTATGGGCCAGTGTATCCAAGATGCCTATAAACAGACCTGCTTGCCCGACCCGCAGACTGCACGCGATAGTGGGTCTGCCCGTACATGGCTGTTCGAGGATGAGATGCCCTGGATCGTCGAATCGGGAAGTACGGGTTCGGCGAAGGAGTAGAGACCGCGACCACCACAAAGGTGCCTGTCCTCTTTGTGGTGGTTTTCGGTCAGTCTCGATCTGTAACATCTTGGCCGCTAAAAGTGGGCCTGGTGTTACAGATTTAGATTTTTGATCCGGGTGTTTTCTGTTCGTCTCGATTTGTAACAGATAGAGCTCTATTTGCTGACTAGATGTTACAGATTTAGATAAACGGGTGCCGCTGGTCATTTCATCTCGATCTGTAACATCTAGAGCCATAAACAGCCGCTAGATGTTACAGATTGAGATAGTAGGGGGACGAGGCCGTAGCGGGTGAGCGCGCCTGCTCCCTATCTCTCAATCACTCAGAAAATCTTATATATAGAGACTTAGATTTGTGTATAAGATCGTACAAAGCTGGCAACAATACTTCTCGAACAACGTGAAGCCGCCCCGTAGGGCGGCCGCCCCAAGAGAGGTGATTCCATGAGAATCGATAAGCTAGCAATGACGTCGCGCGAGGCGCTGCAGACCGCCATGAGCACGGCTGCTGACGCGCAGGCCGGCGCGGTGGAGCCGGTTCACCTGCTGTCCGCCCTGCTCGGTGCCGGTGAGCGCAATATCTCCGTGATCATCGAGCGTATCGGTGCCGACCCGGCCCAGCTCGCACGCTCCACGCAGGATGCCATCGACCACGCGCCTAAGGTTTCGGGCGAGGGCCAGCAGATGGGTCTTTCCAATGAGCTCGTCCGCGTCATCGAGAAGGCCGAGAAGAAGGCCACCAAGATGGGCGACAGCTTTGTGGTGACCGAGCATCTGCTGATGGCGCTTGCCGAGGACAAGGGCGAGGCCGGCCGCGTTCTGCGCGACGCCGGCGTGACCAAGGAGCGCATCGAGCAGGTCTACGAGGAGCTACGTGGCGATGACCGCGTGACGTCTGCCGAGGACAAGACCCAGTTTGAGGCGCTGGAGCAGTACGGACGCAACATCTGCGACCTGGCCCGCGCCGGCAAGCTCGACCCTGTCATCGGCCGTACCGACGAGATCCGTCGTACCATCCAGGTCCTGTCCCGCCGCACCAAGAACAACCCCGTGCTCATTGGCGAGCCGGGCGTCGGCAAGACGGCCATCGTCGAGGGCATCGCCCAGCGTATCGTGGCCGGCGACGTGCCGAGCACGCTGCGCGACCGTGACCTCATCGAGCTCGACATGAGCGCGCTGGTCGCCGGCGCCAAGTACCGCGGCGAGTTCGAGGACCGCTTGAAGGCCGTGCTCAAGGAGGTACAGAAGTCCGAGGGCAAGGTCATCCTGTTCATCGATGAGCTCCACACCATCGTGGGCGCGGGTGCCACCGAGGGCTCCATGGACGCCGGCAACATCCTGAAGCCGGCGCTTGCCCGTGGCGACTTGCACGCGATCGGCGCGACCACGCTCGACGAATACCGCAAGTACATCGAGAAGGACGCGGCGCTCGCCCGTCGTTTCCAGACCGTTATGGTCTCCGAGCCCACCGTCGAGGACACCATCTCGATCCTGCGTGGCCTCAAGGAGAAGTACGAGATCTTCCACGGCGTCCACATTACCGATAGCGCGCTCGTGGCCGCCGCCGACCTCTCCGATCGCTACATCGCCGACCGTTTCCTGCCCGACAAGGCCATCGACCTGGTCGATGAGGCGGCAAGCCGTCTGCGCATGGAGCTCGACAGCATGCCGGTCGAGATCGACGCCACCACGCGTCAACTCACCCAGCTGCAGATCGAGGAGCAGGCACTCATGAAGGAGACCGACGACGCCTCCAAGGAGCGTCTGGAGGCCCTGCGCCAGGAGATTGCCGAGGTCCAGGAAAAGCTCAATGTGCAAAAGGCCGGCTGGCTCAACCAAAAGAACGCCATCGACCACGTGCAGGAGCTCAAGGGGCAGCTCGACGAGGCCAAGAGCGAAGAGGAGCGCGCGACGCGCAACGGCGACCTGGGCCGTGCGTCCGAGCTGCGCTACTCCGTGATTCCGGGTCTGCAGCAGCAGATTCAGGATTCCGAGGCCGCGCTTCAGGCGCAAAAGCAGCAGGACGGCGAGGGCCTCAACGAACAGGTGACCTCCGATGAGATCGCCGAGGTCGTGAGCGCCTGGACCGGCGTGCCCGTGTCCAAGATGATGCAGGGCGAGCTCGACAAGCTGAAGGGCTTGGAGGGCGAGCTGCATAAGCGCGTCATCGGTCAGGATGAGGCGGTCTCCGCTGTGGCCGCGGCCGTGCGCCGCAGCCGTGCGGGCCTCTCCGATCCGGACAAGCCCATCGGCAGCTTCTTCTTCCTGGGTCCCACCGGCGTGGGCAAGACAGAGCTCGCCAAGGCGCTTGCCGAGTGCCTGTTCGATGACGAGCGCGCGCTCGTGCGTATCGACATGTCCGAGTACATGGAGAAGTTCAGCGTCCAACGTCTGATCGGTGCGCCCCCGGGATACGTGGGTTACGACGAGGGCGGCCAGCTCACCGAGGCCGTGCGCCGTCGTCCGTACTCAGTGATTTTGCTCGACGAGATGGAGAAGGCTCATCCGGATGTCTTTAACGTGCTGTTGCAGGTGCTCGACGACGGCCGTCTGACCGATGGCCAGGGTCGCCAGGTGTCCTTCAAGAACACGATTATCATCATGACGTCCAACGTGGGCTCCAAGGCCATCGCCGATCTGTCCGGTAAGGACGAGGAAGAGATGCGCCATCAGGTCGACGCCGCCATGGCTCAGACCTTCCGCCCCGAGTTCCTCAACCGTATCGACGATATCGTGGTGTTCCATCCGCTCGGCATGGCGCAGATCGAGAAGATCGTCGACATCCAGCTTGCCGACGTTCGTGCACGCCTGGCCAAGGAGCGCATGACGCTTGCCATCACCCCGGCGGCCAAGCAGATGCTCGCCGTGGGCGGCCTGGACCCCGTGTTCGGTGCCCGTCCGCTCAAGCGTCTGGTCCAGCGCGAGGTCGTGGATGCCATCGCCGCCGCCATCATCGACGGCACGGTGCGCGAGGGCGATCAGGTGACGGTCGATGTCGACAAGGACGGCGGCTTTACCGTCGTGTGCGATAACACGCCGGCGGCCACCTACGAGGTCCCCGACGCCGAGTAGATTTTTGGGACATGCCTTAAAATCTGCCAGTCGTCTCTAAACGCCAAGGGCGGCGGATCCAATTGGGTCCGCCGCCCTTTTTCGTGCGACAATCTATGGTGTTGAACGTGAGTACAAGGCAAGGAGCTATGCAGATGAAAGACGAGAACGAGACGAACGCACCGGCGGCTGAGACGGCGCCCGCCGCACCCAAGCCTGCACCCAAGCCTGCGCCCAAGCCGCGCGACCCCTACATCCGTGCCGAGAACGAGGACGACGACGGCTACGATCCCTACAGCGATCGCCGCCCCGAGCGCGAGCCGATGTTCGAAGCCGATCCGTGGCGCTGAGTGCCACCCAAAAGGTCACCAATAAGTTGCGGTGAAATAGGGACTGTTTTGCGGTTTGACCAGCAAAAACAATCCCTATTTCACCGCAACTGCGTTAGGGATGTGGGTGTTGGGCGGCTGTCTTCGGGCCGGCTAGTCCTGGGCCTTGATGCTCGGCAGGAGAATCTGGGCGAGATAGTCGCTCTCGAGTTTGGTCGCGGCATCGGCCTTGCCGTCTTTGCCGACCAGTACGTTCTTGATCTGGCTATAGGTATAGCGGTTGCCGGTCGTAAGTTCGACAAGCTCAATCGCCGTATCCATGGGGTAGGTCGACACGGGGTCTTGCGTGCGTCCGTTGATGGTCTGGGGCACCACATACGGATAAACGGGGCCGCTGGCGTAGACGGTGTAGCCGTTGCCGAGGTTTGCCGCACCCAAAACCGCGTCGCCCTCATCGGGCGTAAAGCTCTCGCCCTCGCGCACCGCGACGAGCGTCACGATCGGCGTATCGCTGTCGCCGGCAAGATAGATGCATAGCGTGCTGCCATTTTGCCAAGTCTCGACCTTGCCGTACCACTCGACGGGGATATCGAACTGGTAGAGGTCGGTTGCCTTGTGACGGGCGTCGGCATCACGGGCCGCCTGTGCCTTTTGCGCGCTCACGGCATTGACGGCGGCGTCGCGCCGCGCGGTTGCCGCCTGCTGGAGCACCTTGGCGGTGGCGGAGGAGCTCGCGCCTCCCTCCTCGGCATATTTGGCGGCGGCATCGATCTGGTCGTCGGTTACCGTGTCGGCCGAAGGCACCTTGAGCTTAAAGGTGACCTGGCTGCTTAGGTCCTGTCCATCGCTCTTAACGGTGACCTGCGTCTTGGTGGTCGGGACGGTATAGATGGTGCCGTCGGCCGCGATGGGGGAGGCAGCGATGGAGAGCGTGTAGTCACCGGGTAGTAGTTTGATGCCACGGCCGTGCTCGTCAACATAGAGTGTTTCGCTTACGGAGGATCCGTCAGAATCCTGGCCACTCACCTGTACGGGAATCTTGGAGCCGGTGGAACAGTCGAGCCCCGCGGCATGTACGCCAATCTGCACCGACATCATCGTGTGGGCATTGGCAGCGACAGCGGCAGCCTGCTCTTGCTGATATCCGTTCCAGGCAGCATAGCCTGCACCGCCGGCGACGAGCGCGACGGCCACGACACCGGCGACCATCAGATTGCGGCGCTTGGGCGACATCTTGCGATGGCGAACCTCGGCCTCGCGTGCCGAGGGAACGGACGGCAGGGGAATATCGCCCATGGCGATGGTCTCGTCCACGGCTGGTGCGGAACCCAGGCCAGGAAGCTCGCGGGTCAGCGAATCCTTGGCCGGCAAGCTGTCGAGCAAGACGGTTTCCTCGCCCGTGTCGGATTCGGGCTGATTGCCGGCCTCGCTTTCGGCGTCTTCGTGACCTGCCTCATCTTTGGCAGGCTCAACGTCATCTGCATCCTGATCATCGGACTGCGCCTCGGCTTCCGGCTCATCCTGCACACCAACGCCCGAATCGTCAAACGCAATCTCATCGAGTGAAATCCGGTCTAAGCTCTCCAAGGCCTCAGCGCAAGCTTCTGCATCTTGGGTCGCATCCTCTTGGCCCATCGTCTCATCTTTCATATATCCCCCAAGCTCAATATCGGGACAACAATGTACCCAAAAACAAGGTCATATAGAGCTGTCAGGCGATCGGAAATCTGATTTTATCTGTGCGAGAGGTTTTGAATGTGTGCGTGGATGCGCGCAACAGCAAAAAGCCCCCGGAAAGCGGACAAATCGCTTTCCGGGGGCATGCAATACGTTGCATTGCGCGGAGTCGGCCAGGCGACTTCACATTCAAGCGGCGTTTGCGCCGGGCATGTTACTCGGCGTGTGCGTAATCTACCTTGGCGCGGCGGGCGGTAGCCTTCTCCCAATCGCTGGTGCCCTCAAAGACATCCTGCTTGTAGGGATTGCGGCCGAGCTTCTTGGCGCGGTAGGCGATGTAGATGATCGCGGCGACGTTGGCGACCAGCGCGGCGATCGAGACCGCGGTAGCGGCGCCGGGGTCGAGCGTGGAGTGGGTCACAAAGATGGACTCCTCCTGGAAGTAGGGGAAAACCTGGGCAAACATGCACCAAATAGCAAGCGTAAAGGCGCGGTTCTGGATCCAGCCGCCCTTGTTCCAGATAAAGGCGGCGACGGTGGGCGCCAGCAGCAGCGCAAAGCCGCAGAACCAGGAGTGAGTGGGCAGGCAGTTGTAGGTGTAGCAGAAGTTCCAGATATCGTAGGCGATGATGTAGACCCAGGTCATGTCGGGCCACAGCATGTCGGTCTTGTCCTCGGAGGCGTAGACGCTCCACCAACCGGTCATGCAGAAGATGTTGATGATACCGGCGATGCCGTTGAACACGTTGTTCCAGCCGGCCAGCTGCGTAGCACCTTCGGAGGTGACCCAGGTGGACTCGCCCAGGACAAAGAAGTGATAGGCGCTCTCGAAGTCGGACACGACGGCGATCATGATGTTGATAGCGACGATCACAAACGGCCACGCGCGGAACCAATGCGCCTTGCCGATCTTGCCCCACTGGTACTTAATGGCAATGAAGCCCCAGCAACCGGCCAGCGCCGCGTATACCTTGGCGTAGTGGAACCAGCTGTTCTGGTACACATGGGTGGGGTTGGTGAGCGCCCACTCGGCACCCTGCGAGACGCCGATGGCGATGGCGACGCAGTAGATGGTCATGGCCAGCGGAGCCACGCCAA